>CANQEU010000007.1 GCA_947595635.1 uncultured Clostridia bacterium | reverse complement strand
GGCACAAACACCTCATCGACTGTTTGCAGAAAATCTTATCCTCTATACAGCGGCTTGATAAACGGCTATTACCGCCCCAACTGGAAGCTTGCCGATAAGAGCTATAAAGCGCCTGCCGCCACCACTCAGCCGAACAGCGGCAAGGAGAGCATAAAAAAGGTTCAGAAGTGGCTTAACAACACCTACGGCACGAAGTGTGCAATAGACGGCGAATACGGCAAAGAAACCAAATCTGCAATAGTAGGCTCGTTACAGGTATATTTGAATAAAACCTATAAAGCAGGCTTGGAGGTCGACGGCATTATGGGGCCTGCGACAAAGGCGGCTGTCAGAGTACTGCGCAGGGGCGCAACGGGGAGATATGTATATATTCTTCAGTGCGCACTTATTTGCCGAGGCTATGACACAGGCGGCTTTGACGGTGAATACGGCGTAAAAACAGAAGCCGCTGTAACGGCGCATCAAAAATTACACGGGCTGCAAATCGACGGCGAGGCAGGCAAAGAGACATTCTATAGCCTGTTGAAATAATAACGGAGGTAATAAAAATGAAAGAAAACGCAATTTCAATAGTCTTTGCCGCCCTTGCGGCAGGGATATCAGCGTATTTTCAAATCATAGCAATTCCGATGATTGTTTTGTTGGTAGTTATGATTATAGACTACATAACGGGAATGTCGGCGGCGTATGCCAATGCCGAGCTGTCCAGTAAAAAGGGCGTGAAAGGAATATTAAAAAAAGTCGGCTACGTCGCGCTTGTCTGCGTAGGCATAGCGGCTGATTATCTTATATATTCCGCGCTGACGCACGTCGGAGTGGAAAGCCCCGTTAAAATGTTTTTCGGTCTGATAGTCGCCATATGGCTGATAATCAACGAGCTGTTATCCATTCTCGAAAACCTTGAGCGATTGGGCGTTCCCATTCCAAAATTTTTAATCAAGCTGATAGAAAAGCTGAAAATCACCGTCGAAACAAAATCCGGCGCCGACGAAAGCAAGACGGACGAATAAAGGCGGACGAATAAAAGTAGACGAATAAACTCCGGGGCAGTGGAAACGCTGCCCCTTTTTCTTTTGTTATGTGCTTCATATTTACCGAGAAATTTTATGTCATTTTTTTGCGGTAACTGTTGCATTATTTAAACTCTTGTGCTAAAATATAAATGTGATGTAATATTGTAGCCGACTACGCACTAAAAAATTAAAAAAACAGCCCCTGAGAACGGTTTTTTCCGTTTTAGGGGCTGTTTGTATTGCCTCCTTTTGGGGTCTGGCGGACCCGATGGGGAGTTGGCTGCGTCCTTAAGGTATTTGAGCCAGAGATTTACAATGCCATACCCTGAGCTTAAGGCAATATTGACCGATATTGGTACCGAGGAGCTTGCGCATCTTGAGATGATAGGCGCGATAGTTTATCAGCTTACTCAAAACCTCACGCCTGAGGAAATTAAAAAGGCGGGCTTTGACACCTATTTTGTTGACCATACAACGGGAATTTACCCTCAAGCTGCAAGCGGCACTCCGTTTACAGCCGCATATATACAGTCTAAGGGCGACGTAATAACAGACCTGCACGAGGATCTCGCAGCAGAGCAAAAAGCCCGAACGACCTATGACAACATCCTGCGCTTCTGCGACGACCCCGACGTTATAGACCCCATACGCTTTTTGAGAGAGCGTGAGGTAGTCCACTATCAGCGTTTCGGCGAGGGATTAAGAATAGCGACAGATAATCTTGACAGTAAGAATTTCTACGCGTTTAATCCTGAATTTGATAAATGCGGAAAATGCGCCGGTAAGGGTAAGAGAGTATCTGCCGATAAAAAGCAGGAAAACGGCAATTGTGCCGATGACAAAAGCTGCGGCAGGAAATAATATAGTAAGGTAAATAGAGAACAGCGTCCCGCGTTGATATTGACAGTCAGCAGTCGGGGCGCTGTTTTTTGTTTGATACGGTATAATCCGAGCGACGCGCTTGCCTTGTATTGGCTTTGTTGCTTGCCGCCCGACGATATTTTTATAAAAAGCTCCGCGAGGGGTTGATTGTTTTTGTTTTCCGCATAATGTAAGCCGCTTATCTGATTTGCTGTGATGTATCCGCTGCATTTGTTTATATGATTTTGAGAGTGGAATTTCTTTATATCGATTGATTTATGAGTCTGCAAAGATGTATTAATTATTTCCCGGCGTTAAATATATTTTGGGAAATTTAACAAAGTTTTGATTTTATCCGATAAATCCCGTGCTAATTTATTGAAATGAAGTTTTTTGTAGGTTATAATAGACAAGAAAATGTATTAGTCTAAGCTATTTGTACGGGGGGACTAAAAATGGAGAATCTTACTCTGTGCCTTACAATACTTATAACGGGTTTTGCCGTTGTTTTTTCCGTATTGATTTTGCTTATTATCATTATAAAGCTTTACGGAACCATTGTAACAAAGGCTCTTAATTATGCTGATACGAGGAGAGCTCGCAAAGCGATTAGCAGTGAAAAATCCGCTGCGCCGGTCGCTGCTTCAGCGCCGACCAATCCTGAGCCGGAGAATAATATATCGCACGAGCCGGATACTCAGATCGTCGCCGTTATCGCGGCTGCCGTTGACTCAATATACGGCGCGGACAACGTGAGGATAACCGGAATTAAAAAGAGAAAAACATCTGACTCCCGACCTGCATGGGGTATGGCGGGCATATTTGAAAATACTAAACCGTTTTAATTAAATCAGGGAAAGGATGTTTTATTGATGGAAATTCTTAATGGATTTGTAGACTCTGTTGTAGGTCTTTTTAACAGCAGCGGTCTTTGCGTTTTAACTTGGCAGAATTACGTTATGATAGGTATTTCAATAATTTTGCTTTATCTTGCCATTAAAAAGCAATATGAGCCTCTTTTGCTTTTGCCTATCGCCTTCGGAATGCTGCTTGTAAACCTATATCCGCCGATTATGGCTGCTCCGACCGAAACATCTAACGGCGGACTGTTCTATTATTTGTATCAGGGCGTTAAGCTCGGCATTTATCCTCCGCTTATTTTCCTTGGAATCGGCGCTATGACAGATTTCGGGCCGCTTATTGCAAATCCGAAGAGCTTTATCCTCGGAGCGGCGGCTCAGATAGGAATATTTATTACATTTATCGGCGCAATATTGCTCGGCTTCGACCCGAAGGCAGCCGGCTCAATTGGTATTATCGGCGGCGCCGACGGGCCTACGGCTATCTTTGTAACGTCAATTTTGAAGCCGGAGTTTTTAGGGCCGATTGCCGTTGCGGCGTATTCGTATATGGCGCTTGTGCCAATCATACAGCCGCCTATTATGAAGCTTCTCACAACCAAGAAGGAGCGCTCTGTCGTTATGGAGCAGCTTCGTCCTGTTTCAAAGCTTGAAAAGATAATGTTCCCGGTTATCGTTGTTATACTTGTCGCTATTTTCCTTCCGGACGCAGCGCCTTTGGTAGGTATGCTTATGCTCGGAAACCTCTTTAAGGAGAGCGGAGTTGTTGACAGAATATGCAAGGCGGCTCAAAACGAGCTTATGAATATCGTTACTATTTTCCTTGGGGTTACCGTTGGCGCAACCGCGACCGGCGAGGTTTTCCTAAGCCTTGACACTATAAAGATAATCGCATTGGGACTTGCGGCGTTCTGCGTCGGTACTGCCTGCGGTGTGCTTTTCGGCAAGCTTATGTATAAATTCACAGGCGGCAAGGTAAATCCTCTCATCGGCTCGGCAGGCGTTTCAGCCGTGCCTATGGCGGCTCGTGTCGCGCAGAGGGTCGGTCAAAAGGAAAATCCCGGCAATTTCCTGCTTATGCACGCTATGGGTCCGAATGTTGCGGGAGTTATCGGCTCGGCAGTTGCCGCAGGAGTGCTTATTAGCGTATTAAGATAATTAAAAAGATTGAGCAACCGAGGTCTTTGCGGCTTCGGTTGTTTTTGTTAAGCGGAAATTTGTGTGACGAGCTCTATTAAGGGGGGCGGCGACCCGGACTGCCGCAGGCAGTCCGTGCAAACGCAGCCGACGCCTGATTTTAAACTCGCTTTCTTTGCTTGGCTGCGTTTGACCGTAATGCGCCCAGAGGGCGCATTACGGTGGTCGCCGCCCAAAGAGAATAAGCCTTGCCGATAATTTATTTTTCCGCAGGGAAAAATACTGTTAATTTGATGTAAAAATTTGCGGTATTGCTTTACAGAAATAACAATATATAGTATTATAAGAGTGATAAAGTACGCAAAAATACAATTTTGAAAGGATTTTAAATATGAAACCGATGTATAAAAGAATACTACTCAAGCTCAGCGGAGAATCTCTTGCAGGCGAGGGCGGACACGGAATTGATTTTGATACGGTGCTCAAAATTTGCGAGCCTATAAAAGAGCTTAACGATATGGGCGTACAGGTTGCCATTGTTGTTGGAGGCGGAAACTTCTGGAGAGGCAGAAGCAGCGGAAAAATGGACAGAACAAGAGCAGACCATATGGGAATGATGGCTACCGTAATAAATGCCCTCGGTGTAGCGGACGCTCTTGAGCAGCTCGGCGTTGTCGTAAGAGTTCAAACCGCAATTTCAATGCAGGCTTTTGCCGAGCCTTATATCCGCAATAAGGCTGTGCGCCACCTTGAAAAGGGCAGAGTTGTAGTCTTTGGCTGCGGCACGGGCAACCCGTTCTTTTCAACAGACACTGCCGCTTCACTGCGCGCTGCCGAAATTGACGCCGATATTATTTTTAAGGCTACTATGGTCGACGGAGTTTATGACAGCGACCCCAAAACAAATAAAGACGCCAGAAAGTATGACAGAGTATCCTTCTATGATGTGCTTAATAAGGATTTAAAGGTTATGGACAGCACAGCGGCGTCGCTTTGCAAAGACAATCATATTCCAATACTTGTGTTCAGTATTGATAAGCCGCAAAATATCGTTTCGGCTGTATGCGGTGAAAATATTGGCACACTTGTGGAATAAATATAATTTAGGAGAGTATTGACTATGAATGAAGTAATATCAAAGGCAGAAGAAAGAATGAAAAAAAGGCTTTCTCATCTTGCCGACGACTATGCGGCAATAAGGGCAGGCAGGGCTAATCCGGCAGTTCTTGACAAAATTATGGTCGATTATTACGGAGCGCCAACGCCGATAAATCAGCTTGCCGCCGTATCAATTACCGAGGCAAGAACCCTTATGATCCAGCCGTGGGACGCTTCCGTTTTAAGAGCCGTAGAAAAGGCTATACAAACATCGGACCTCGGTATCAATCCGCAAAACGACGGCAAGGCGCTGAGAATAGTATTTCCGCCGCTTACCGAAGACCGCCGTAAGGAGATAGTCAAGGATGTTTCCAAAATGGCTGAGGAAACAAAGGTGTCGGTAAGGAACGTAAGACGTGATGCGGTTGAGAAGGTAAAGGCAATGAAGAAAAACGGCGAGCTTACCGAGGACGACCTGAAAATTGCGGAGAAAAAAATTCAGGATCTCACCGACAAGTATGTTAAAGAGGCAGACGCCGCTGCCGATAAAAAGCAGAAGGAAGTAATGTCTATATGATAAATACGGGATTTCGGCAGTAATTCTGCTGAAATCCCGTATGACTGCCGGTTCTTCGGCAAAAACTGTTATGCGGCGGTGTAAGCTATGGCAATAGGATTTTTTAAAAGCAAAAAGGATAAAGGTCTTGAGGACGTAATACTGCCGGAGCATATTGGCATAATAATGGACGGCAACGGCCGCTGGGCGCAGAAAAGGGGCTTGCCCCGAAAGGCAGGACACAGAGCGGGCGCAAAAAATTTCAGAACGATTACAAAGCACTGCGCGAATATCGGAATAAAATATTTGACTGTATATGCCTTTTCAACCGAAAACTGGAAGCGTCCGAAGGACGAGGTAAACGCGCTGATGGAGCTTTTTAAATCATATCTTGAAGAGGCAATAAGAGATTTTAAGGATGAGGATATAGTCGTTCGTTTCATAGGCGACAAAACCGCGTTTTCGCCGGAGCTTCAAGCGCTCATAAAGGAAAACGAGGAATGCTCCGCCGACCGAAAGGGTATGGTTTTAAATATAGCGATGAATTACGGCGGAAGAGATGAAATAGTACGGGCGATGCGCAGAATAGCCGAAAGGGTAGAAAATAAAGAAATAACAGCCGGTGATATTACTGAAAATGATATTTCAGACAATTTATACACTGCCGGTCAGCCTGACCCGGACTTGATAATAAGGCCGAGCGGTGAATACCGCATTTCAAACTTTTTACTTTGGCAGTCGGCGTATTCCGAGTATGTCATTCTTGACGACGTTCTTTGGCCGGATTTTTCAAAGGATATGCTTGAACAATGTATTCTTGAATACGCACGCCGGAACAGGCGGTTTGGAAGTGTATGAACTATCCTCAGACAATGCGTGTATTTATACGCCGCGCCTAACAGAGCCGCAAACGGCGCTTAAAGAGATACTCACATCTTTCGTTTAGGCGCAGGGCTTGATTATCCGCGGCCGGTGCAGAGGATTTTATAAAGCGTGCCGATTATGTCATGCTTCGATTTAAAAATATTAAGGCAGGTTTGCTTATGAAGGTAAGAATTATTTCCGGTGTTTCGGGCTCGTTTCTCGTTGCTCTTATGATGATCCTGGGACAGTTTTTTCCGGTTGTATATAATATTTTGGTTTCAATAGTGGTCTTTGTTTGTGTTGTAGAGGTCTTTACCGCCGGAGCCATCGTCAAGGATATGCGGCTTTTTGTGCCGTCGGCGGCATTTTCGCTCCTTTTTCCTATGCTTGTATCAACACAGTATTGGAAAATTGCCGCATTTCTATATCCGCTGTCAATATTCGTAATTATGATTATCTGCTCGGACACTCTTAAGTTTGATAAAATTGCTTTCGCGATCCTCACCTGCGGCGCAATAACCGTCGGACTCTCCTGTGTTGTCGTCCTTTGCTACAGCGACATATCCCACTCTCTTTATTACATAATGCTGTCGGTTGCAATTCCGTGGGTTGCTGATGCGGGCGCGTATTTTGCCGGCAGTATGCTCGGCAAGCATAAGCTTTGCCCTAAGATAAGCCCCAAAAAGACGGTGGAGGGCGCAGTTGGAGGTCTTATCGCCGGGGTAATAGGAGCGTTGATACTGACAATAATATTCAACGCGTTTATTTTCAGGAGGAATGAGCAAATACAGTATCTTATGCTTATCGTTTTGGCTCTTATCGGCGGAATCGTATCAATAATCGGCGACCTCTCCTTTTCAGCGGTAAAGCGAAGCTGTAAGATAAAGGATTACGGCAGCGTAATACCGGGTCACGGCGGCATACTTGACCGTTGCGACAGCGTAATTTTCACAGCGCCGTTTGTTTTGCTGTTTGTGGAATATTTCCCGATATTAATAAAATAAATAGTTACATACTGTCATTAATAATAAAAGGGCGCTCCGCGTATATATATTGCGACCGAAAGGAATTTTAAGATGACAAACTCACTTTCAATTTTAGGCTCTACGGGGTCAATAGGAACACAGGCGCTTGAGGTCTGCGATAAGCTCAAAATCAGAGTTGCGGCAATTACGGCAAACACAAATATAAAGCTTTTGGAGGAGCAGGCAAGAAGATTTAAAACGCCGCTCGTCGCCGTTTATGACAGCTCAAGGCTTCCTGAGCTGAAGGCTGCCCTTAAAGATACAAATACCGAGGTTGTAGGCGGAATGGAGGGAATATGCCGAGCCGCCGAATACGAAGACTGCGACACGGTGCTCAACTCGGTTGTGGGAATGGTAGGTCTTTTGCCGACGCTGTCGGCGGCGAGGGCGAAAAAGAATATCGCCCTTGCAAATAAAGAAACGCTTGTGTCGGGCGGCAGCCTTGTTATGAAGGCTGTAAAGGAAAACAATGTAAGACTTTATCCCGTTGACAGCGAGCACTCGGCAATATTTCAATGCCTTCAGGGCGTGCCGGACGGCAAGGCTGTCAATAAGCTTATTTTAACGGCGTCCGGCGGCCCGTTTTTCGGAAAAAGCAAAGCCGAGCTTGAAGATGTAACTGTCGAGCAGGCGTTAAAGCATCCGAACTGGAGTATGGGCAAAAAGATCACGATAGATTCCGCCACAATGATGAACAAAGGACTTGAGATAATAGAAGCGTCGTGGCTGTTTTCAATGCCTCAAAGCCGAATTGACGTTGTGGTTCACCGTGAAAGCATAATTCATTCACTTATAGAGCTAAGCGATTACTCCGTGATTGCGCAGCTTGGTATGCCGGATATGAAAATTCCTATCCAGTATGCGCTTACATATCCCGAAAGAATAAACTGCGATGTAAAAAGGCTCAGCCTTTCAGACATTGGCAGTCTAACATTCTTTAAGCCGGATATGGAGGCGTTTGAATGTATGCGGATATGCCGTGAGGCTTTAGACCTCGGCGGACTTCATCCTGCGGCGGCAAACGGCGCGAACGAAGCTGCCGTAGAGATGTTTTTGAACGGCAAAATATCGTTTCTTGAAATTCCGAAGCTTGTTCGGGCGGCAATGGAGGCTCAGGGCTCCGTCGAAGATTTTGATCTTGACGATGTGCTTGAGGCTGACAAAGCGGCAAGAGAGCTTGTTAAAGCTAAAGTATTATGAAGGGAATGATTCGTTATAGACGTTGCATTGCTTATAATTATCGGCATTTTACTTTTTGAACTGATAATTTTGATTCACGAGGGGGGTCATTTTGTCGCGGCAAAGCTTTCGGGCGTTAAGGTCAATGAATTTGCGCTCGGAATGGGGCCTAAGCTGTTCAGCTTTACAAAAGGGGAAACAAAATATTCGTTCAGATTGCTGCCGATAGGCGGCTATTGCTCTATGGAGGGTGAGGACGAGGAAAGCGACAGCCCGCGTGCGTTTGGAAATAAACCTACGTGGAAGCGAATTATAATAGTAGCCGCCGGAGCGGTGATGAACATTCTGCTCGGACTTATTATGACTCTTGTGCTGGTTTTGCAGCAGCCGTATTTCGCCTCGTCGACGGTAGAAGGCTTTGCTGAAAACTCCGTCACGGCAGATTATCTTCAAAAGGGCGACAGGTTTGAGTCTATAGACGGATATGCCATTTTAAACTCCAATGATATAAGATTTGCTCTTGCAACATCAAAGGACTTTAAGCCGGAGATAAAGGTAAACAGGAACGGCAGCAGCGTTGATCTTGGAAATGTGCCGCTTTACACCTATGAAAAAGACGGTAAAAAAATAATGGCGATAGATTTTTACGTTCAGCGTGTAGACAAAAACTTTTTTTCGGTGTGCGGTGAAACGATAGGTCAAACCGTTTCAACCGTCAGAATGGTGTGGAGCAGTCTTATAGGTCTTATTACAGGAAAATTCGGTTTTAACGAAATGTCGGGGCCCGTCGGGATAGCCTCAGCCGTTACAACCGTTGCCTCGCAGGGGCTTGAAAGCAGCTTTCTTGACGCTGTAAACAATATTCTGTATTTGATGATGGTAATTACAATAAATCTCGGAATATTCAATTTGCTTCCAATCCCCGCGCTTGACGGCGGCAGACTGTTGTTCCTGATTATTGAGCTTATAAGGAGAAAGCCCGTTCCGCAAAAATATGAGGGTCTTATACACGGCGTCGGCTTTGCACTGCTTATGGTGTTTATGCTTGCCGTAACCTTCAACGATATTGTCCGGCTCGTGTCCGGCTCAGGATTCGGCTAACAGCTTAAAATAAAGGGTGATCAAAATGACAAAGCAGATAAGGGCAGGCAGCGTTGCAATAGGCGGAGGAGCGCCTGTTTCAATTCAGTCTATGTTAAATGTTCCTGCCGAGGATATAGCCGGCAGTATAGAGCAGGCAAAACGGCTTGAGGCGGCAGGCTGCCAGATAATCAGGGCGGCAGTGCCGGATCTGTCTGCCGTTCAGCTTATATATGCGCTTAAACAGTCGCTCAAAATTCCCGTTGTTGCCGATATTCATTTCGATTACCGCATAGCTATTGAGTGCGTTGAGGCAGGAGTGGATAAGATTAGAATAAACCCCGGAAATATCGGCTCCGAAAGCAGAGTAAAGGCGGTTGCCGACGCCTGCCGCAGAAAGAACATTCCTATAAGGATAGGAGTAAATTCCGGCAGTCTTGAAAAGCACATACTCGCCCGCTACGGTGCGCCTACTGCCGAAGCGCTGTGCGAAAGCGCGCTTTTTCACGCGTCCTTGCTTGAAAAATTCGATTTCACTGACATTGTGCTTTCGATGAAATCCTCTGACGTTCCGACGATGATAAAAGCATATGAGCTTGCTTCGGGTAAATGTGATTATCCTCTGCATCTCGGCGTTACAGAGGCAGGCACCGAGCGAATGGGACTTATTAAGTCAGCCGCCGGAATCGGCTCGCTTCTCATGCACGGTATAGGCGATACGATAAGAATATCGCTCACAGCCGACCCGGTTAAGGAGATATATGCGGCTCAGGATATTTTAAAAGCTATCGGAATTAGAAACGACGGTGTTTCATTTGTCTCCTGCCCGACCTGCGGCAGAACAAAAATCGACCTCATTTCTCTTGCAAACGAAGCCGAGGAAAGGCTTAGAGGCTGCAAAAAGAATATCAAGGTTGCGATAATGGGCTGTGTAGTGAACGGCCCGGGAGAGGCAAGAGAGGCGGATATCGGGATTGCCGGAGGAAAAGGCGAGGGACTTATCTTTAAAAAGGGAAAGATAATCAAAAAGGTTCCCGAAAGCAAGCTTATAAGCGAGCTTATAAGGGAAATTGATAAAATGTAGAGCCGCGCTTTATATTATTTTACATTTAAGCATACACAGAATTCTGTTTGATAATATATAAGACAAGACAATTAAGAGGTAAAGCCAAATTGATAACAGTAAAAGAGCTTCTTGCCGATTATGATGGAAAAATTCAGCCGGAGATTGAAAACGGCGAAATAGAAACGGCAAAGATTAATTCATCAAAAAGAATATTGGACGTTAAGATCAGGTTTGACAAGCCTGTTTCAAGACAAGCTCTCTTTGACGCCGAAAACGCTATAACTCAGCTTCCGCTCGGACTTAGCGGAGCATACATAAAGCCGGTATTTCCAAAGGGCTCATTTACTCCGGAATATTACCCGGAGCTTGTAAAGGAGCTGAAAAGGCGAAACTCAAGTCTTAACGGCTCGCTGAATGATTCAAGCGTAAGCATTGAAAACGGCGATACGCTAAAGGTTACGCTTTGTCACGGAGGAGCGGCGATTTTAAAAGCAAAGGGCTTTGACAGGCATTTAAGTCAGATAATAGCAGAGGAATTTGAACAGAGCTTTTCCGTAAGCTTTGACGGTGTTTTGACAATTAACGCTGACAGCGAAGGGTATGTTCAAAGCCGAAATATAATCGAAGAAAAGAACAGGCGTGAAAGCGTGATTGCCATAGCCGAGCAGCAGGAGGCGCTTGAAGACTCGTTAAAGGACAAAAAAGAGCGTCAGGTGACAAAAGCCGTTGAGATAAGAGAGGGAGAGTATTACTATCCGGCGGTTATTCAGGGCAGCGCAAAGCCCCTGTACGGAAACACCTTCAGCGCAAAAAACATAACATCAATATCCGACATAGCCTCCGATTCCGGCAGGGTAGTGATATGGGGAGATGTTTTTGAAGCCGACTGCCGCACGACCAAGGACGGCAGAAAAAATATAATAACACTGAAAATAACCGATTACACCGGCTCTATGATAGTAAAGGTGTTTGACGAAATAAAGCAGGCCAAGCCTGCCGCTGAAATAAAACGGGGAGCAACAATTGTTTGCCGCGGAGAGGTTGAGTATGACAGATATATAAACGAAATTGTACTCAGCGCACGCTCGATAGGAACAATAAAAAAGGTTCAGGTCGTGGACAACGCGCCGGAAAAAAGAGTTGAACTGCACCTTCATACAAAAATGTCGTCTATGGACGGCGTGTCCGACGCGTCGTCGCTTATAAGGCAGGCGCACTCATGGGGACATCCGGCAATAGCTATAACAGACCACGGTGTGGCGCAGGCTTTCCCGGAGGCTATGGATACCGTTGAAAGCCTCGTGAGCCGTGACGATGAGGAAAAGCCGGACGCCTTTAAGGTGATTTACGGCACGGAAGCGTATTTTGTAAACGATATGATTTCAGCCGTCGTGGGCACTGCGGAGCAGAACCTGAGAGAAGGCGTATTTATTTGCTTCGACCTTGAAACCACGGGACTTTCCGCTGCAAAGGACGCGATAACCGAGATAGGCGCCGTAAAGCTGAGCGGCGGCAGGGTAGTCGATACATTTTCAACGTTTGTCAATCCGCGCCGTCCGATACCGGCAAAAATAACGGATATAACGGGTATAACCGACGATATGGTAAAAAACGCGCCGTTTGAGGAGGACGCGTTAAAGGATTTTTACGATTTCTGCGGCAATGACAGCATTCTTGTTGCCCACAACGCTCCGTTTGACACATCATTTGTCAAAGCAGCTGCAAAGCGCTGTAAAATGAAATATTCGTTCACCTCTATCGACACGGTCGCAGTTTGCCGCGCCGTTTTAAAGGATATAAAAAACTGCAAGCTTGACACCGTTGCCAAATATCTGCGCCTCGGCGCTTTTAATCACCACAGGGCAAGCGACGACGCCGAAATGCTATCGAGGATATTTTTGTCGCTTGTTGACCGCCTGTATGATGACTACGGCATAACAAGCGTTCGGCAGATTAATACGAATATTTCCGGAGCGGACACTAAAAAGCTCAATTCATATCACCAAATAATTCTTGTAAAGAACAATACTGGCTTAAAGAATCTTTATAAGCTTATATCAATGTCACATCTCAAGTATTTCTATAAAAAGCCGAGAATACCTAAATCCGAGCTGATAAAGCACAGAGAAGGCCTTATTATCGGCAGCGCGTGCGAGGCGGGAGAATTGTTCAGGGCTATCGTTGAGGGCAAGCCGTGGGATGAGCTTGTTGAAATCGCCTCGTTTTATGATTATCTTGAAATACAGCCGACGGGCAATAATATGTTTATGCTGAGAAACGGCACTGTTTCTGATATTATCGAGCTTCAGGAGTATAATAAAACTGTTGTTAAGCTTGGCGAAAAGCTTAACATTCCCGTTGTCGCAACCTGCGACGTTCATTTCCAAAGCCCGGAGGACGGCGAATACAGAAAAATTCTTCAGGCCGCGCAGGGCTATACCGACGCCGAAAATCAGCCGCCGCTTTACCTTAGAACTACCGCCGAAATGCTTAAGGAATTTGAATATCTCGGCAAGGAAAAGGCATATGAAACCGTTGTTACGAATACAAGAAAGATTGCCGATTCAATAGAGCGTGTAAGACCTATTCCGAGGGGCGTTTTTCCGCCGTTTATCGACGGCGCGGAGGAGCAGCTGACAACTATTACATGGCAGCGGGCAAAGGAAAGATACGGCAACCCTCTGCCCGACATAGTAAAGGCAAGGCTTGACAGGGAACTCGGCTCGATTACAAAGCACGGCTTTTCCGTACTTTATATGACGGCGCAAAAGCTTGTTGCCGACAGCGAGGCTCACGGCTATCTCGTCGGCTCAAGAGGAAGCGTCGGCTCGTCCTTCGTTGCGACGATGTCCGGCATTTCAGAGGTAAATCCGCTTTGTCCGCACTATATTTGCCCAAAATGCAAGAACAGCGAATTTATAACAGACGGCAGCTGCGGCTCGGGCTTTGACCTTCCGCCGAAAAACTGCCCGAAATGCGGCACCCCTTACGACAGGGACGGACACGAGATACCGTTTGAAACGTTTTTGGGCTTTGACGGCGATAAAACGCCGGATATTGATTTAAACTTCAGCGGAGAATATCAATCTCATTCACACAGATATACAGAGGAGCTGTTTGGCAAGGATAACGTTTTCAAGGCGGGAACAATAGCGACCGTTGCCGAAAAGACAGCGATAGGTTATGTAAAAAAATACTGTGAGATCACCGGCCGGGTACTGCACAAGGCGGAGGAATCACGCCTTGCCTGCGGATGCACCGGCGTTAAACGCACTACAGGACAGCACCCCGGCGGAATGGTTGTTGTGCCGAAGGGCAAGGAGGTTTTCGACTTCTGTCCGGTACAGCATCCCGCTAACGATATGAAGTCGGACAATATAACTACTCACTTCGACTTCCATTCAATACACGACACGATATGCAAGCTTGACGAGTTAGGCCACGATGTCCCTACGATTTATCATTATCTTGAAAAGTTTACAAATATTTCGGTTATGAATGTTTCAATGAGCGACCCTGAGGTTATGTCGCTTTTTACCTCGACTAAAGCGCTCGGAGTTACTCCTGATGAAATAGGCTCTCAGACAGGCACGTTTTCGCTGCCGGAGGTAGGAACGGATTTTGTGCGTAATATGCTTATTGAGGCTCAGCCCAAGACCTTTTCCGATTTGCTTCAAATATCGGGACTTTCTCACGGAACCGACGTTTGGATCGGCAACGCGGCGGATCTTATTCACAGCGGACAATGCACAATTTCAGAGGTTATAGGAACAAGAGATTCAATTATGACCTACCTGCTGCACAAAGGGCTTGAACCCAAAATGGCGTTTAAAATAATGGAGATAGTCCGCAAGGGAAAATCGACGAAGCTGCTTACTGAGGAGCATCTCAAGGCGATGAAGGATCACGGAGTGCCTCAGTGGTACATAGATTCCTGTATGAAGATAAAGTATATGTTCCCAAAGGCGCACGCGGCCGCGTATATGATTTCAACGCTTCGTCTCGGATGGTATAAGGTTCACAAGCCCACTGAGTATTATGCCGCATATTTTTCTGTAAGAGGAGAAAACTTTGACGGCGCGACGGTGCTGAAAGGAATATCCGCCGTAAAGGAAAAAATGAAAAATATCAAGGCAAAGGGCTATGAGGCGAGCGCAAAGGATGAGGCGGAATACGCCAATTTGCAGATAATAAACGAGATGCTTGCGAGGGGAATTGAGGTTTTGCCTGTTGACATTTACAAATCTGAAGCTAAAATGTTTGTTATAGAGGGAGATAAAATAAGACTCCCGTTTTCATCGCTTTCCGGCGTTGGAGAGGCTGCCGCCGAAATGCTCGCGGAATGCGGCAGGCAGGGCGAATACCTTTCTATAGAGGATTTTCAGAGCAGAACAAAGCTTTCAAAGTCGGTCGTTGAAACACTGCGTGAGGTCGGCGCGTTAAACGATTTGCCTGAGAGCAGTCAGCTCACATTGTTCTGATAAGGAGGGACGTTATGCGTTCGGGAAAACTTAAGCACGCGATTATTCTTATAACTTATGCTGTATTTTTGCTTTTTGTTATAATGAATTTCAGCACGGTGTGGAACATACTGTCCGTTGTTCTTTCTGTGCTAATGCCGTTTGTTGTCGGCTTTATTGTCGCGTTCCTTGTAAATTTGCCTTATTTGTATTTTTCCGAAAAGGTTTTTATCGGAATGTCAAAAAGGGGAAAAATTGCGCAAAAGTTGAGAAAGCCTCTCGCGCTTGTGCTCGCATATCTTATAATATTCGGTGTAATAGGATTTCTTATAGGCATACTTGTGCCTGAAATTATAGACAGCGTTGACAAGCTGATAACTAATTTCTCAATATACTCCGAAAGCTTCCGCAAGTGGCTTACGGATTTTATGGACCGTTGGTTCAATATTCACCTTAACAATAACAGCGACATTTTTGTTTTTGTAAATGACATATTCTCGCGTCTTACCGGCAGCGAGCTTAAAAACTGGCTGTCCGAAATGTCGAGTAGCCTTATGCCGTCTGTGTTCGACGTTACAAAAAATGTTACTACCACAATTATTAATCTCTTTATGGGCGTGTTTATTTCCTGCTACTTTATGGGCTGCAAGGAAAAGCTTTTGTACCAGTCTAAAAAGTTTATTGTGGCGTATATACCAGATAAAATAGGAAACAAGATTTTTGAAATCGGCGATTTGTCAAACAAAATTTTCGGAAAATACGTATACGGAAAAATAATCGACTCAATCATAATAGGAATATTGTGCTTTATCGGAATGTCCATATTCGGCTTTGATTATGCCGTTTTGATGAGCGTTATCGTAGCCATAACAAACCTTGTTCCTGTTTTCGGCCCGATAGTCGGCGCTGTGGTAACAATTTTCATTATGCTTATGATAAATCCGATAGAGGCTATATGGTTTGCAATATTCCTGCTCGTATTGCAGCAGCTTGACGGTAACTTCATCGGCCCGAAGATACTCGGCAATTCAATAGGTATTTCCGGCTTCTGGATTATGGCAAGCGTTATTATCGGTTCGGGACTGTTCGGCTTTTGGGGAATGCTTCTTGCCGTTCCAATCTTCTCAACACTTTATGTCCTCCTCAGCAGGCACGTCAACAGCCGAATTGTGACAATCGGCAAAAAGGATATGATCGGCAAGGCGCCGGAGGGAGATATAATAAAACAGCAAATGCCGCGCGACCCGAGAGAAAACCCGTATTCGGCAAATGAACAGGGTTATGTTTTCAATAATGAATTTATCAAATCAATAAAGACAAAGGTCAAAAGCGAAATAAAAAGGAGCGATCACGAAGCGTCCGAATCACATGACGCCAAGAAAAATTCAAAGCATTCGGACGACGGCAACAGCACAGAAGAATAACAACAAGCAGCCGGTCTGCGCCGGCTGTTTAGTCTGTGTGTTTACTTGTGAGCGTTAGAGCCGTGCAAAACAAAGCATTAAAGCAGCTTGCTTTGCACCGCTGTTTATAACAGTTGACTATTGACACTATAGCTTTACTGTGCTATTATAGTAGCACGCTAAAGCAAGGAAAGGGAAAAATAATGAAATCCTACTATAAAATTACGCCGGAGGGCACAAAAGATTACCTGTTTGAAGAAGCAAGCGCTATGAATGAGGTCGTAAATATAACGACCTCTGTTTATCGCTCAAAGGGTTATCATGAGGTTAAAACTCCGGGCATAGAATTTTTTGACGAGTTTAACCTTAATAACGGCGCTATTGCCCAGCACAAGATGTTCAAGCTTACTGACAATAAGGGCAGACTTATGGTGCTAAGGCCTGATTCCACTCTGCCGATAGCCCGTGTTGCCGCGACAAGACTGCAAAACAAAAATCTTCCGATAAGGCTTTTTTATAACCAGAGCGTTTTCCGCAGCAATCCGAGTCTTATGGGCAGAAAGAACGAGATAATGCAGACGGGAATAGAGCTTTTGGGCGCGGCAGGAAAAAGGGCTGACCTTGAGGTGATAGTCACCGCTATTGAGGCTTTGCAGAAAATCGTTCCCGATTTTCGCATTGAGCTTGGGCACGCAGGGCTTTTTAAGTCGCTGTATTCAAAGCTTGAATGCGACGACGAAACAAAGGAAAATATAAGAATTGCTATTCAGTCAAAGAATTATTCTCAGCTTAATTCCGACCTTGACGCTCTGCCGCAGTCTGATACCGTTGAGGCTATAAGAAGACTGCCGAGGCTTTTTGGCGGCGAGGAGGTTTTGAAGCAGGCGGCTCCGCTGTTTGAGGGCACCGAGGGCGAGAGCGATTTGCAATATTTAAGCGAGATATACCATTGTCTTTCAAGGCTTATGATGGGGGACAAGCTTATAATAGATTTGGGTCTTGTTCAGGGCTATGAGTATTATACGGATTTTATTTTCAGCGCCTATGTCGAGGGCAGCGGCGACGCCGTTTTGACAGGCGGACGCTACAACAAGCTTCTTAATGAATTTGACCAGCCGATGCCTGCCGCCGGCTTTGCGCTTAATGCCGACGCTCTTGCGGATATAATTTTGTCAAGCGGAAAGAGCTTTTCTGAAAAGCCTGCTGACATAATAGTCCACGCCGACAGCGGCTTTGAAATGGACGCTATAAACCAGTGCCGTTTTTATACGCTGAGCGGCTTTAAATGCGAGTACAGCGTTTTTGAAAGCCGAGAGCAGGCAATTGAATACGCAAAGGAAAACGGGATAAAGCAAATATGCTTTATGAATGACGAGCCGGAAACGGCGGATATAGAGATAAAGGGAGAAACCAATATATGAAACCTTTAAGAATAGCTTTGACGAAGGGCAGGCTTGAGAAGGACACGGTCGAGCTGCTGCAAAAAATAGGATACGACTGCTCCGCGCTATTAAATAAAGGCAGGCGGCTTATACTGCCCGTCGGCGGCGGAGAAATCGAGGCTGTGCTTGCAAAGGCAGCCGATGTTATTACATATGTTGAGCACGGCGTGTGCGATTTGGGAGTCGTCGGCAAGGATACAATCCTTGAAAAGGGCTCGTCTTTTTTTGAGCTCCTTGACCTCGGCTTCGGAAAATGCCGTTTTGCCGTTGCCGGCAGAGCTGGATATAATTTCTATGATGGCTTTAAGGCAAAAACCATAGCGACCAAATATCCTAATGTCGCGAGAAAGCATTTTGAAAATAAGGCTATGGATATTAGATTTATAAAAATTGAGGGCAGCGTAGAGCTTGCGCCGCTGCTCGGTCTTGCCGACGCTATCGTCGATATTGTCGAAACAGGCTCGACCCTCAGGGAGAACGGACTTGAGGTTTATGAGGAGGTCGTTCCTATTTCCGCCCGATTGATAGCCAATAACGTAAGCCTTAAGCTTAGAAAACACGAAATAGAAGATCTTGTTAATAAAATGGAAAGATGTCTTAATGAAACGGAGAGATATTAATGATACCTGTAGTAAAGGCGGACGGCGCGGCAGAGCTTTCTCTGCTTAAAGAAATTGAACGCAGAAGCGAAAAAACAAACAGGGACGTTACTGCGTCGGTAAGCGAAATTCTTGAAAACGTAAAGATAAACGGTGACAAAGCCGTAAGGGAATATACGATAAAATTTGACGGGGTCGCTCCCGAAGAAACCGAAATAACAAGAGAGGAAATGCAGCGTCTTGCAGACGGCTGCGACCCTGATTTTCTAAAGGCTGTCGAGCGTGCCGCCGAAAATATCGCAGATTTTCACAAGCGTCAGCTGAAACAGAGCTTTTTTACTGCAAAGGATGACAATGTTTTGCTCGGACAGAGAGTTCGCGGCCTTAACAGAGTCGGCATTTATGTGCCGGGCGGCACGGCTGCTTATCCGTCGTCTGTGCTTATGAACGCTATTCCTGCAAGAATAGCCGGAGTAAAGGAAATAGTAATGGTAACGCCTCCCACAAAGGAGGGCAAGCCTAATCCCGATATAATGGCTGCCGCTCTTGCAGCAGGCGTAGACAGGGTGCTGCTTATGGGCGGAGCGCAGGCTGTTGCGGCGCTTGCTTACGGCACCGAAACCGTACCGAAGGTCGATAAAATAGTGGGGCCGGGGAATATATTTGTCGCAACTGCCAAGAAGCTTTTATACGGCACGGTTGATATTGATATGATAGCCGGGCCGAGCGAAATACTTGTTATGGCTGACGACAGCGCCAACCCGAAATTCGTCGCCGCTGATTTAATGTCGCAGGCAGAGCATGACGTTTTGGCGTCCTCGATTCTTCTTACAACGAGCGAAACGCTTGCCGAAAATGTCAAGACGGAAATCGAAAAGCAGAGCGCCTCTCTTTCAAGAAAGAATATTATTGACCAATCCCTTGAAAACTATGGCGCTGTAATAATCTGCGAAAGCACTGAGCAGATGATAGAATACGCGAATAAGCTTGCCCCTGAGCATTTAGAGGTCTGCATGGAAAATCCTCTTGATTATATAGGAGTGCTTGACAATGCAGGCTCAGTCTTTCTCGGCAGTTATTCGCCCGAACCGCTCGGCGACTATTTTGCAGGCCCTAATCACGTTCTGCCGACAAGCGGCACGGCTCGCTTTTTCTCGCCGCTTGGCGTAGACAGCTTTATAAAGCGCTCAAGCTTTATATATTATTCCGAAAAAGCGCTTGAAAGAGACGCGCAGGATATAATAAAATTCGCCGAAACAGAGGGACTTACAGCTCACGCCAACTCAATAAAGGTTCGTTTCGGACTGTAATTTAAATTAAGCGGGCGCATCTTAGCTTTGACGGTGCGCTCCGCCTTATATTAAGTCAATAGGGTAATATACTCTTTTGCTTTAATGTCGATTACGGAGGGTGAATTATATATGTATGAGCTTAACGAAAAAATAAAAAATTTAAAGCCCTACGACCCTGTTGAGGGGGAGATGAAAATTCGGCTTGACGCGAATGAGTCATGTGTAAATCTTCCCGATGAAATAATGAAAGAAATACACGCCGCGATAGATAAAATAGATTTTAACCGCTATCCCGACCCAAACGCCACGGGCGTTTGCCGCGCCTTTGCCGATTATTACGGCATAAGTCCCTCATGCGTGACAGCCGGAAACGGCTCTGACGAGCTTATTTCACTTATTATGACCGCCTTTATGATGAAGGGACAGACGCTTGTAATAAGCGAACCTGATTTTTCAATGTATCGCTTTTACACGTCAATTTCCGAGCTTAACTGCGTATCCGTTGCGAAAAAAGACGGCCTTACGCTTGACGCGGACGCTCTGATAAGCGCCGGCAGAGGAGAAAATGTCGGAGCGATAATATTTTCAAATCCTTGCAACCCGACCTCAAAGGGACTTTCAAGCGACGATGTAAGAAGAATAATTGAGAGCGTAGACTGTCTTGTTGTGCTTGATGAGGCTTATATGGATTTTTGGGACGAATCTCTGCTTAAAGAGGCTGATAAATACAAAAATCTTATTATACTTAGAACCGCATCAAAGGCAGTTGGCGCGGCGGCGATCAGGCTCGGCTTTGCCGTTGCTTGTAAGAGCGTTACAAATGCGCTTAAGGCGGTAAAATCGCCCTATAATGTTAACACTGTTACACAGGAAATAGGCAGGATAATCTTCTCGCATAATGAATATTTAACAAAAACAAAAAACTATATTGTAAGTCAGAGGAAAAGTCTATATAATAGTGTTGCAAAGCTTGAAAGCGATTATCCGCAGTATTTCAGCGCAGTAAGCGGTTGCTCCAATTTTGTTTATATCAAATCGCCTGTGGGAAGGCAGCTTTTTGATTATCTGCATTCGCTCGGCACGGCGATAAGATATATGGGCGATTACATAAGAATATCGGCCGGAACGTGTGAAGAAAACACAACGCTTATTTCTCAAATCAGAGAATTTTGCAAAACAGTCTTAAAGGAATGATAATTGTGAGAAATGCCGCAGTAGAAAGATTGACAAAGGAAACAGAAATTTTCGCGGCCGTTGACCTTGACGGCGGTAATATATCAATAGATACGGGAATAGGCTTTTTTGACCATATGCTCACAGCCTTTGCAGTACATTCGGGCTTTGGACTTACGGTAAGGGCTAAGGGAGATTTACAGGTCGACTGCCACCATACCGTTGAGGACACCGGAATTGTAATAGGTCAGGCGCTTTGCAAGGCGCTCGGCGACAAATCAGGAATAATGCGCTACGGCAGCTTTTATGTCCCGATGGACGAGGCTCTTGCGTTTTCAAGCGTAGATGTAAGCGGCAGACCGTTTCTTGTATTTAACGCCGAAATGCCGCAGGCGACTGTCGGCGGCTTTGACTGCTGTATGACCGAGGAGTTTTTCCGTGCGCTTGCGTTCAACGCGGGCATAACGCTGCATATAAAATGCGAGTACGGCTCTAACAGCCACCATATTATTGAGGCTGTTTTTAAGGCTGTCGCGCATTCGCTTGCCTGCGCCGTAAAAAGGAGCGGCAGCGCTCAGGCTTTGTCTACAAAGGGGTCGCTTGGTTGAAGGCGGCGTATAAAAACAATTTATTAATATTAAAGGGTTAAGCCGCATATTGTTAATACTGCGCTTGATTGCGCTTTCGATATATATTTGTAAATTAAGCTTTATTTTGATTGTCAGTTTGTTTGTTTGATTTTATCTTAGCGATTTAAACGCTTCAGATTAATGGGGAGAGATTTTAATTATGATAGTTTTACCTGCAATAGATTTAAAAGACGGAAATTGCGTTCGCCTTCTCAAGGGCGATTATTCAACTGTTCACAAGGTAGCCGATAATCCTATTGAAACTGCGCTTGCTTTTCAGCGTGACGGCGCGGAATGGATACATATGGTTGACCTTGACGGCGCAAAGGACGGCGTGACGGTCAATCACGGGATTATATTAAAGGTCTGCGAGCAAACCTCGTTGAAAGTTGAGGTTGGCGGTGGCATAAGGGATATGGAAACCGTTGATTTTTATTTGCAAAACGGCGCGGCAAGAGTAATTCTCGGCTCTGCCGCCGTAAAAAATAAAAATCTTGTTGTAGAGGCAGTAAAGAAATACGGTGATAAAATAGCCGTAGGAATAGACGCAATAAACGGTACGGTTTGTGCCGAGGGCTGGCTTGATAATTCCGGCGTTCAATTTATAGAGCTTGCCCGTGAAATGGAAAAAATAGGAGTATCAAAAATAATTTTTACCGATATTTCAAAGGACGGTATGCTTTCAGGGCCTAACCTGAATCAGCTTGACGAGCTTAAATCCGCTGTAGACTGCGATATAATCGCAAGCGGCGGCGTTTCAAACCTTAAGGATATAATCAACCTCGCCGAGCTTAATATTTACGGCGCGATTGCCGGCAAGGCGGTTTATACAGGCGATTTAAGCCTGAGAGCCGCAATTGAAATAGGAAAACGTGTGGAGAATATGGAGTAAGAAATGGATATAGACTTTGACAAATTTTTTAAAAAGTCGGAGCTTGTGCCCGCGATAATTCAGGAAAAATCAACCGGTGAGGTTTTAATGCTCGCCTATATGAACAGAGAGTCAATTCAAAAAACCCTTGAAACCGGCTACACATGGTTTTACAGCCGTTCAAGGCAGGAGCTTTGGAACAAGGGCGCAACCTCGGGACATTTGCAAAAGGTGATAGACATTTACTCCGACTGCGACGACGATACAATTTTAGTAACGGTTGAGCAAACGGGCGCGGCGTGCCACACGGGAAATCACAGTTGTTTTTTCAATAAATTAAAATAAAGGAGCTTACAAATATGAACGAAAGCGTTTTAGAGGCGTTGTATAATACGGTGTTAAGCCGCAGGGAGAATCCGCAGGAGGGCTCTTACACCTGCTATCTTTTTGACAAGGGCAAGGATAAGATACTTAAAAAGGTGGGCGAGGAATGCAGCGAAACTATAATAGCCGCTAAAAACAACGACAACGGCGAAACGGTTTATGAAATTTGCGATTTGATGTATCATCTAACCGTTTTGATGGTTGATATGGGAATACCGCTTGAGGATGTGCTTGCGGAGCTTGACAAAAGAAGCGAAAAGACCGGAAACCTCAAGGAATTTCACGTTGTAGACAAAAATTCCTGATGCTTTTCTGACAAAATATTAAAAGTTCAATGGTTATATTTCACAATAACTATATCGGGCATTTATGCAATTTAACAAATTGTTTAAATGCCCATTTTCTTTGGTTATTTTGATTGAAATTTGTTTAAAAAAAGTATATAATCTAATTACATATTTATAGGAGGTAAAAAATAATGAGATTCAAAAAGAAAGCCTTGCTCAGCGCTTCACTTGCGGCGGTTATGACGGCAACAAGCATAGCTGTTCCGCTTACTGTAAACGCTGTCGACACGGGCGAAGAAGGTAATTTAAACACTGCCTACAATCTGGCGGACAGTGTTGGCGAAGGTAACATACTTCATGCTTTTAACTGGTATTTCAACGATGTTAAAAGATATATGAAGGATATAGCCGCCGCCGGCTATACTTCTGTTCAGGTTTCACCTGTTCAAGGCAATAAGGGTACAATAAATGTAGGTACTTATGCTCTTGACTGGTGGGCGACATATCAGCCGATAAACTTTGCAATCGGAAACAACTACGGTACGAGAGAAGAGTTTAAGGCTATGTGCGACGAAGCCGATAAATACGGCGTTAAAATTGTTGTAGACATAGTTGCAAACCATATGTCACAGTCAGGAAGCACAAGACCGGGCGTTAGTCCTATTGACCCGCAGATAGATGCCGACCTTAGGGACGATCCCGATTGCTGGCATACAGAAAAAGCAAACGTAACAGATTCAAACCGTTATGCTATGACCCAGGGCACACTCAGCGGTCTGCCCGACCTTAACACATCGAATGAGAAGGTTCAGAACTATGTTAAGTCGCTTTTAAAGGACTGCATAGACTGCGGCGCAGACGGATTCCGCTTTGACGCTGCAAAGCATATTGAGCTTGACACAGACCCTGACATTAAGGGCGTTCACTATGCAAGCGATTTCTGGAAGAATATAACATCATATGCAAGAGAATTAAAGCCTGACATATTTATGTACGGCGAGGTTCTCTATCCGTTCGGCTACGGCACGGACTCAAGCGCATATACAAAATACATCAGCATTACAGACAGCAACTACGGCGGCGCTGTAAGGAACGCGGCTAACGGCTCTAACACTTCAGGACTTGCTAATTTCACATTCCCGAAGGAAGACCCGAAGAACCTTGTGCTTTGGGTTGAGTCGCACGACACCTACACAGGCCAGCAGTCATCAAACCTTACTGATGAAAAGATAATCCTCGGTTGGGGCATTATAGGCGCAAGAAAGGATTCTCCGTCGCTCTATCTTGTAAGACCTGAGCATGATTCCGTAACAGGCGGCTCCGGCGGAATTGCTTATGACGAGCTTATGGGCGGCCCCGGAAAGCCGGTTTGGAAGGATCCTACCGTTGTTGCCGTAAACCAGCTTAAAAACGCTTACGTTGGCGAGAGCGAAACGCTTTATTCTAATGCAAAGACGTTCTTTGTTCAAAGAGGCGACGACGCTATGGTAATGACAAATTGCGACAGCGCTGATTTAAATCTCAACCTCAAAACAACAATGAAGGACGGCCTTTATAAGGACGTTGTAAACGGCAATGAATACAATGTTTCAGGCGGCGTTCTTACAGGCACAGTACCTGCAAAATCTGTAATCGTATTAAACAGCAGACAGAGCTCTGCGCCCGAAGTAACGATTTCAATGGATGAAAAGGTTATTTCTTCAACCGATGAAACACTCTACTTCACAGGCGACACACTCAATTTCAGCTATGATTGCACCGACGAGTCAGCTAATGGCACTATAGAATGCTACGATGCAGCCGGCACTGTTGTTGACAAGACTGAGTTTAACTCTACATCAGGCGGAGATGTAAGCATTCCTGCTCCTGTTGAGGTTGGTCAGGAGGCCACAATTGTAGTAACAGCCACAAATGCTTCAGGCAATACCAGCACTCAATATAAAATTATGAGAAAAGACCCGGACGCTAACTGTGTTGCATATTTCGATATGACAGGTCAGGAGGACTGGGACTCAAAGGCTGCTCCCGGAGTTTTCTGCTATGCAAAGAAGGCGGACGGCACAGCTCTTACAGAATTCCCCGGATACCAGATGGAGAGAATTATCGGAACAACCTACGTTAAGTATGAGTTTGCTGAGAAGAGCGGCATAGTTAAGTTTAGCGAAGGCCCCGTATCTACAGGCCTTGACGGAAGAACAATTCCTCCGACGGTTGTAAATTACGGTTCAGCCGTAGAGCCTGCTAACCGTGAGCAGGGCGGACTTCCGATAACAGGCAGCATGCTTTGGACTAAGGGTATGTGGAAGAACTACACCTTTACAACGTCTTCTGACAGCGCCTGCACTCCATACAGCTACGGCGATGTAAACGGCGACGGCGAAATCAAGCTTGAGGATGCTATTCTTGCAAATAAGCAGAGCTTGAACTTAGCTAAGCTCGGCACCAAGGAAGCTTATTCAGCCGATATTGACGGTGACTACGAGGTTAAGCTTATCGACGCCATTGAGATACAGAAGTATGCTCTCGGTATGAGATAACTTAAACACATGATTATTATATAGTCAAAAGAAGCGCAGACTGCTTGCGGTCTGCGCTTTTAAAATATTTTAAAGGATATAAAATTTGCTTATTATTAAGATAGGGGAGGGGTGCGAAAATGCTCAGTAACGACGATGTTTTTCAAAGGGTTGAAAAGAAATATGTTATTAATTCAAATCAATTTAATTATATTGTGAAATCTCTTTCTGAAAGAACTGTCCCTGATGAACACGGCGAGGGCAGGATATGCAATATTTATTTCGACACCCCCGACTACCGTCTTATACGCCGCTCGCTGATGCGCCCCGTATATAAGGAGAAGCTTCGGCTGAGGGGATACGGCGACATTTGCGACGATTCAGAGGTTTTTGTTGAAATTAAAAGGAAGTTTGAAGGTACGGTATATAAACGCAGGATAGAGCTTCCCTATAAATCCGCCCGCGAATATTTATCAGGTTCTGGCGGCGTCGAATGCGAAAATCAAATATCTCATGAGATAGATTGGTTTAAAAGCTTTTATTCCGAGCTTGAGCCGAAGATGTATATTTCATATAAAAGGATAGCTCTTTACGATAAGCTTGACCATAATCTAAGAATTACATTTGATTCCGGCATATTATGGCGCAATTTTGACCTCGATTTGAGAAATGGCAGCTACGGAGCGCCGCTGCTCAATGACGGCGAATATGTAATGGAAATAAAGCTAAAGGACGCTATTCCGCTTTGGCTGACTAAAATATTAACAAAGGGGCATATTTTTCACAGCTCATATTCAAAATACGGCAATGCTTTTCTTGTTATGCAGCAGCATAGCAAAAATAACGAAAAAACAGTAAAGATAACGGACAGGGGAATTGTTAATGCTTAATTCTATTTTTGGAAGTATAACGTCAAACGGAGCAACTCCGTTAACATTTTTAATATGTATTGCCGTATCGCTTGCGTTAGGTCTGATGATTGCGGCAGGTTATATGTATAAGAGCAGATATTCTAAAAGCTTTGTCATAACTCTTGCGATACTGCCTGCAATAGTTCAGGTAGTAATTATGCTTGTAAACGGCAACATAGGAACAGGCGTTGCGGTTATGGGAGCTTTCAGCCTTATAAGGTTCAGGAGTATTCCGGGCAGCGCGAGAGAAATCGGAATAATTTTTCTCGCAATGGCTGTCGGGCTTGCGACAGGTATGGGCTTTTTGGCAATAGCCGCCCTTCTTGCGATAATAATAACTGCGGTTCTTATGATATACAGCGCAACAATGTTTGGTGAAAGTAAACGCTCTGAAAAAGAGCTTAAAATTACAATCCCGGAGGATTTAAACTATAACGGTCTGTTCAACGATATTTTTGAAAAATATACAAGCTACAATAAGCTTATCAAAGTAAGAACGACTAATATGGGCAGTCTTTATCAGCTTACATACTGCATAGTTATTAACAACGATGACGACGAAAAGAAAATGATAGACGAAATACGATGCAGAAACGGTAACCTTGAAATCGTCTGCGGCTATCCATCATATGACAGAGAGGTGCTTTAACAACTCTAAAGCATAAATCTTCGCTTGCGGCGTTGACGGAAAAAGCTGACGCGGTGGTATGAATTGGGTTTAAAATAATTAATACATTAAAAAATAATTATTACATTAAAACTCCGCGATGATTTAATTTTACAAATATTGACAACCTTTCGGTCGGTAAATATAATATGAGTTGGAAGGGAGGTGTTAATATGCTGGAGGAGAGAAGCATTCCGCTTTATATAGTTTTATCTATTATAACCTGCGGAATTTTTGCGTTCGTTTGGCTTGCTATGATCACAAATGATTTAAACAGTATTACAGGCGAGCAAATGCCGACTTCAGGGGGAATGACCGTTCTTTTGGTTATAGTAACCTGCGGTATTTACGGCTTGTATTGGGCGTATAAGTGCGGCGAAAAGATTGACAATTACAAACAGGCAAACGGAATCCCGTCGAGCAACAGCGGAATTCTGTACCTTATACTTTATTTACTGTTTCAAATCATTACATTTGCTCTTATTCAGGACGAAATCAATAAAATCATACGCAGAGGCCGCGGCACATATTAATTTATGAAGGAAAGAGCAAAAAGCGTTCTGCTTTTTACCGCCGCGTTGATGTTGCTTGGTATTGCATATATTCTGTTTAATTTGTCGACGGGAATCGGCATTCCTTGTTTGTTTCACTCACTGACAGGATACAGCTGTCCGGGATGCGGCGTTTCAAGAATGATTATTTCAATATTGAAATTTGATTTTTTGTCTGCCGTCCACTATAATGCGGCGTTGCTTTTTCTTTCCCCCGCAATATTAGTTTTAGCAGTTCAGCTCATTTACAAATACATCAAAACAGGCTCAAAAATGCTCTCAAGAGCACAGTCTGTCACGGTTGTTGTTATTATTGTAATTTTGATTTTGTTTTCGGTTATAAGAAATCTTCCCGGATTTGAATATTTGAGATGAGCTTCAATTAACGAATATTGCAATTAATTTTTAATTTTTTGAATAATGAAAACTCCTTATCAAACAATATTAGTGCAAAAAAATTGCTTATTTTGCTAAAGATGATAAGGAGATTTATATATAATGAAAGCTACAGGAATAGTTAGAAGAATAGACGACCTCGGTCGTGTGGTAATACCGAAGGAGATACGCCGCACACTGCGAATTAAAGAGGGCGCTCCTCTTGAAATTTACACAGACGGAAACGGTGAGGTCATTTTTAAAAAATACTCGCCTATGGGCGAGCTCGTAAACTTTGCGACGCTTTATACGGAGGTTTTGTCAAAAATATCGGGTATGCCGACAATTATAAGCGATACGGAGCATATATTGGCCGCGTCCGGCGTTTCCAAAAGGGAATATCTTGAGCGCAGGATAACGCCGGTTATCGAGGAGCTTATGGAAACAAGACGAAGCTTTGCCGCGAGAAACGGAGAGATTGGCGATATTCAGCCTATTGAGGGTGTTGAAAGAGGCGCCGCCGTTATTTATCCTATAATTTCGTCCGGCGATGTCATAGGAAGCGTTATCATGCTGTTTAACGATGAAAAAACTGTTCCGACAGACACCGAGATAAAGCTTGTTCAGTCTGCCGCGGTATTCCTCGGAAAACAGATGGAGGAATAAAATAATGGCTGTTCTGCCCTTGGGCGGAGCAGCCTATTGATATTTTTAAGGCTTTCTGTCTTTTTATTGCGGCAGTAAGGCTTGTTTTTACATTATTTAGCATCAATTTACAAAATTGTTATAAATAGATTGACTTAAAACTTGAATTTGCACCCACGGTTATGCTATAATATTAACGATAATGTAAAGGAGGGTGTTTTAATGCCTGAATTATGCTATGGGTGTATGAAGGAAAATAGCGGAGAGGACGTTTGTCCGTTTTGCGGATTTGATAAAAATACGCAGCAAAAGGCTCCGTTTTTGCCTCTTGGCAAAAAGCTTGCAGACAGATACATAGTTGGAAAAATAATCTCAAACAGCACTGATTCGGCAACATATATCGCATATGATGAGGAAGAGAAAAAGACGGTAAATATTCGCGAGTTTCTTCCTGCCGGTCTTTGCACAAGAAGCGCTGATGATTCTATTGCTCCGAACGAGGGCAGTGAATCTACATATTCTGAGTACCTGTCTGAGTTTAATACGATTTATACTAAGCTTAAAAAGTTTAGCGAGCTGAGCGCGACAATAAATATTCTCGATATTATTCAGGAGAATAATACCGTGTATGCCGTTGAAGAGGTAGACGAGGTAATTCCGTTTGAGGAATATATTGAAAGAATGGGCGAATCAATGGATTGGGACACTGCAAGACCGTTGTTTATGCCCTTGCTTTCCGCTCTTTCACAGTTAAATCAGGACGGGCTTTATCATTTTGGCGTTGCCCCCGAAAACCTTGTTGTTACGGCGTCGGGAAAAATCAGGCTTGTTAATTTCTCAATTACGCAGGTAAGACAAAAGGGCAAAAAGGTTGCCGACGTTCTCTATTCAGGATGCAGTGCTCCGGAGCAGTATGATGAAGAGAGCACGCTTGACCAGCAAACCGAAATATACGGCTTTACCGCAACATTATTTTACGCTTTGTCCGGCAAGCTTCCTGCCGACGCGGTTAAAAGAAAAGAGGACGGCAGACTGCTTATAAGCACCAACGTGGTAAAAAAGCTTCCTCCTCATGTTGTATCCGCACTTGCAAACGGACTTCAGGTTGACAGAGAAAACAGAATAAGCGACTTTGAAACCATGCGCGCCCAGCTAAGCGCAGCGCCGACGGTTAAGGCGATTCAGGAGGAAATAGCAAGACCTGCCGTTGTTCCTGTTATAGAGGAAGAGCCGGAGGAGAAAAAGGGTCTTTCAAATTTCGCCTGCGGTCTTATATCCGCAATAGTCGCGCTTGTTGTTTTTGCGGCAGTTGGCTTCTTTTGGCTGTCTACAAATCCGTTTGACGGAATGTTCCAGCAGTCGCCCGATCAAACTGATCCTACGTCGGCGTCAACGTCGACCGAAGCCGAATTGGGCGAGGATTTCACATATCCGAAGGACAGTGAATTTTTCAGAGTGCCAAGCTTTATCGGCTTAAAGCTTGAGGAGGCTCAAAAGAAGGCGGAGGACAGCGACGAGGAGTTCGTTGTTGTCAGAACGATTGACGACGCTTTTTCTGATACGGTAGCCGAAGGCTTTATTTGCGAGCAGACTCCTGAGGGAAGAACGACGATAAACAGGGGCAAGGACGGCGTGACTATCTCTGTTACGATAAGCAAGGGCTCAAAGCAGCGCATTCTGCCGCAGGTTGAAGGGCGCACATATGAGCAGGCGCTTCAATCTCTTACGAACGAGCATCTTATTACAGACGTAGCACTTGAATTTAGCGACGACGTTGCCGAGAACAACGTGATTTCATACAAGGACCACAAGGCAGGGGACAAGGTTGAATACGGCTCTGTTGTTACGCTTGTTGTAAGCCTTGGAAAAGAACCTGACGAATCCTCAAGCTCTGAAACAAGCTCCTTTACCGCGAGCGAGGCTATTTCGTTCCTTGACGATGAGGACAGCGGCGATTCTTCAAGCGAAGATACCTCATCCGAATAATATTTAATTTTAAATACTTATTAATTGATAACGGGACGCATTTTACGCGTCCCGTTTAAGCTTGTCATAAACCGATTTTGGCTGGCGAAAAATAAAGTTTTCCCCCGCCTTTTTTAAAAGGCGGGGGTTTTCAAAGGCTCTGCGTTTCAAAGCGCAGGAGGGGCGAAAAACAGTCCGGTGGACTTTTTTTCGGTGGGGCATCGTCACTGAGCAAAAATACTTTTTCTATAGACTAAACGGGACGCCTTTTACGCGCCCCGTTTTTTGTTATAATTTGCAATTACGTTTTTAATGCTTTCCTTTTCGCTCCGGCTCAGCCTTCTGTATCCGTCAATCACTTCCGCCTCGTCTTTTGTCAGGTCATATGGCGCAACCGGCTCTATAACGTGGTCAATCTCGGTATTGCCAACGAGAAAATCGACCGAGGTGTTAAAATAATTGGCAAATGCAATTAAAGCGCTTATGTCCGGTTCTATGTCGTGATTTTCGTACTTGTTAATGGATTGCTGGCTGAGCCCTACCATATCGGCGAGCTGCTGTTGGCTGATGCCTGCTCTCTGTCTGAGAAATTTTAAGTTTTTTACCATTAAACCACCTCTGACTTTATAATAACAACTAAATGAAAGCAAATAAAAATCCTATAATTTGTTGTTGACAACAACAAACAGTTGTTATATACTAATAATATATTTGGTATTTAATATATTATTATTTACCCAATATTTTTAATTCACCATTGTTATCCTATTGTTACAAAACCCGACAATCACCAAACCATCAGGTAATTGTCGGGTTTTGCATTTGTAGAATTTAGGGCAAAACTGCATTTGCTCAGCCTAAATACTCATTGCACATATTTTGTTATTGTGTTAAAATATAACTCTATTGTAAAGGGCGGCGCTGACGCGATTAAAAAATAAGCGGTACAGCCTATGCGGTACCGCCTGATATTAGTATTATTTTTTTAACGCCTTGTTTTCGCAGTATTGTATCAGATTGAAAAGCGATGAGGAATACATCGGATATTTCTTTGCAATCAGGTCTGGCGACAGAATAGGTATTCTGCCTTGAGATATTCCGTCGAATCCGTCGCAGCTTCCGCCGCCTGCAAGTGTCGTCGCGTATGCCTCCGAAACGCTTTGCAGCGCTGTGAATATTCCGCTTGCCACCGATTCGTCTATTGCGAATATACCCTGCGGATTTTTTTCCGCCGAGCTGTAAAGGGTGCGGAACATCTTATATGAGGAATACATCAGATAGTTTGAAATTTCTGTAGTAAGCCCCTTGCTTCCCACATTTTCAAGTATATCAAAGATGATTTCAATCGTATTGAGTATAAGCTTTTTATTCAGCACGCTGATAAGATTGCCGTTTGTAAAGCTTTGCTTTGTTTCTCCCGTTGTTGCCTGCGGCAAATCGCTGATTGCAATTGTCGCGCCGTTTCTCTGCGGTGTTCTTCCCAAAAGGTAATCAGTAGAAACGCTGTAATAATCGGCAACCTTAACTACAAAGTCAAGACCACATTCTCTTATTCCCTTTTCATAGTGAGACAAAAGCGCTTGAGAGATGCCAAGATCAGCCGCAACCTGCTTTTGGCTCAAGCCTTTTTCTTTCCGCAATAAGGAGATTATCCTTGAAAAATCCTTGTTCATTTCTACACCTTAAAACTAAAAATTAATTAAAAAAAAGTTAAATAAATTAAAATTAAACAACAAAAGAATTACACCGCTGTAATTAATATACTTATAGTATATATTAAAATCAACAATTTGTAAAGTACGCTTTATTCGTCAAAATAACAGTATTTTTGAGGTGCTATTTATGAAAACTTACCAAATTCATCTTCTAAGACACGGCTTGACCGAAGAAAACGAAAGGGGAAAGTATATCGGCTCAACAGATATACCGCTTTCAAAAAAAGGAATGGATTTATTAAAAAAATATTCTAATGAATTTGATTATCCTACTGCGCCGATGCTTTATTCAAGTCCACTGAAGCGCTGCGTTCAAAGCGCTCTGATACTTTATCCGTCGCTGACGCCTATACTTTCCGGCGGACTTGCCGAATGCGATTTTGGCGATTGGGAGGGCAAAACAGCCGCTGAGCTTTCAGACGACCCTTTGTTTCCGAAGTGGCTTTCAAATTCGGCGCAGACTGCGCCGCCGAACGGCGAGAGCGGAGAGGCGTTTTTGCGTCGCATATGTATTGCGTTTGAAAAAATCGTAAACGAACTGATAAAATCGGGAGAAACAAGCGCAATCGTTGTAACTCACGGCGGAGTTATAATGAATTTACTTTCCGTATACGGCTTGCCGCACGCTAAGCCATACGACTGGCATATGGATAACGGCTTTGGTTATTCGTTAAGAATTAATACTCTTCTTTGGCAGAGGGACAAGGTGTGTGAGGTTTATGCTCTTGCGCCGTATAAAAAGGAAGAAAAATATGACGATTAAAGCAAGATTGTAGCATAGTTTACATTCTTATTTTGCGTGTTGTGGCATACTTAAATCATAAAAACAGATTGGAGAGACTTTAATGAAAAATTATAAGCTTGTTTTGTTAAAGGGAGACGGAATCGGCCCTGAAATTGTTGACGAGGCTGTAAAGGTTCTTGACAAGGCTGCCGACAAATTCGGCTTTTCCGTTGAGTATGATGAGGCTTTGCTTGGCGGCTGCGCAATCGACGCGGTAGGAGTACCTCTGCCTGATGAAACGGTTGAAAAGTGTAAGGCTGCCGACTCTGTACTGCTTGGCGCGGTAGGCGGCCCGAAGTGGGACACTCTTCCCGGCAATCTCCGCCCTGAGGCAGGTCTGCTTGGTATAAGAGGCGCTCTTGGACTTTTTGCAAATCTTCGTCCGGCAGTTATTTTTGAGCCTTTGAAGTGTGCGTCGCCGCTCAGAGACGACATAATAGGCAAGGCGCTTGATATTATGGTTGTAAGAGAGCTTACGGGTGGCATTTATTTTGGCGAAAGAGGAAGAAAAGAAGTAAACGGAAGCTCAGCCGCTTATGATACCGAGATGTATACCGTACCCGAAATTGAGAGAATAGCAAGGGTTGCCTTTGAGATGGCTATGAACAGGAACAAGAAGCTTACAAGCGTTGACAAGGCAAATGTTCTTGAGTCCTCAAGGCTTTGGAGAGAAACTGTTTTGAAGGTTGCCGAGGAATATCCCGAGGTTGAGCTGAATCATCTTTATGTTGACAACTGCGCTATGCAGCTTGTTCGTAATCCTGGTCAGTTTGACGTAATCGTAACATCTAATATATTCGGCGATATTCTTTCAGACGAGGCGTCTATGATAAGCGGTTCAATAGGAATGCTTGCATCTGCGAGCCTTAACGAAAATAAGGCGGGACTTTACGAGCCTATTCACGGCTCTGCTCCCGATATAGCAGGACAGGGCATTGCAAATCCGCTTGCAACCATACTCTCCGTTGCAATGATGCTCAAGCACTCTCTTGACCAGCCTCAGGCTGCGGACGCAATTGAAAATGCCGTTGCACAGGCTCTTGAAAAATACAGAACTCCCGATATATACACCGAGGGAACAAAGAAGGTCACCTGCAAGGAGATGGGCGACATAGTTTGCTCTCTGCTTTGATACGGCTTTTAAAGGCTGTAAGGCTGAATCCTTTTATCAAGACAATACCTGATATGTCCGGCTTAAAGGTCGGGAATATCTTTTATTTAGTTATACACTTTTACATGATTTCGTTTTTATGCCGCAGCAGACGCTGCGGCATTTTACCTTGTATTAAAAATAGTGCTTGTTTATGCAGTAGGCATATGATATAATTTAAAAGTATTATTCTGTCATTTTAACAGCAGGAGGAAAGCAATATGTTATCAGATATTCAAATTGCCCAACAGACAGAGCTTAAGCCTATAGCGGATATAGCCGCTTCAATTGGAATTAAGGAAAACGAGCTTGAGCCTTACGGAAGATATAAGGCAAAGCTTAACGAACAGCTTTTTGACCGCCTGAAAGACAAAAAGGACGGCAAGCTGATTTTGGTAACGGCAATTAATCCTACTCCGGCAGGAGAGGGAAAGACGACCACAACGGCAGGGCTCGGACAGGCTATGGCTAAAATCGGGAAAAACTCCATAATAGCGCTGAGAGAACCTTCCCTCGGGCCGGTGTTCGGAATAAAGGGAGGAGCCGCCGGCGGCGGATACGCGCAGGTTTTGCCGATGGAGGACATTAACCTCCACTTTACCGGCGATATGCACGCCATAACATCAGCTAATAATTTGCTTTGCGCAATGCTCGACAATCACCTTCAGCAGGGTAATGCTCTGAGAATAGACCAAAGAAGGGTGCTTATCAAGAGATGCCTCGATATGAATGACAGAGCGCTTAGAAACATAGTTGTCGGTCTTGGAGGAAAAATCAACGGCGTTCCCCGTGAGGACGGCTTTATAATAACTGTTGCGAGCGAGGTAATGGCGATTTTGTGCCTTGCCTCCGATATTAAGGATTTAAAGGAAAGGCTCGGAAGAATATTAGTAGCGTATAACCTTGACGGCGAACCTGTTTATGCAAGAGATTTAAACGCGCAAGGCTCCATGGCTGCGCTTTTAAAGGACGCGATTATGCCTAACCTCGTTCAGACGATAGAGGGTACGCCTGCCATTATGCACGGCGGCCCGTTTGCGAATATCGCGCACGGCTGCAACTCCGTAAGAGCTACAAAACTCGCGTTAAAGCTTGCCGATTACTGTATTACAGAGGCAGGCTTCGGCTCAGACCTTGGCGCTGAAAAATTCCTTGATATTAAATGCCGCTATGCGGGACTTAAACCGAGCGCAATAGTTCTGGTTGCAACCTGTAGGGCTTTAAAATATAACGGCGGAGTGCCAAAGGCAGAGGTCGGAGAAGAAAACCTTGAAGCGCTTAAAAACGGTATCTGCAATCTTGGCGTACATGTTGACAATATGCGCAGCTATGGCGTTCCTGTAGTAGTTGCTATAAATAAATTTCCGGCAGATTCTCAGGCGGAGCTTGATTACATTGAGAAATACTGCGTTGAAAAGGGAGCGCAATTTGCCTTGTCTGAGGTCTTTGCAAAGGGCGGCGACGGCGGAATACAGCTTGCCGAAAAGGTCGTGGAGGCTTGCGAGAAGCCGTCCGACTTCCGTTTTTGTTATGATAATTCCCTTACGATAAAGGAAAAGCTTAATGAGATAGCCACTAAAATATATCATGCCGACAGCGTTGTTTTCACGGCTCAGGCGGAAAAGGCGCTCAAGGAGATTGAAAAGCTCGGAGGAAACAGCCTTCCTGTCTGCGTTGCGAAAACGCAGTACAGCCTCTCCGACGATCCGTCGCTGCTCGGTGCGCCAAAGAATTTCTCAATTACCGTTCGCGACCTGACCCTTTCAAACGGCGCCGGCTTTGTTGTTGCTCTTACCGGCAGCATAATGACCATGCCCGGCTTGCCGAAATCACCGGCAGCCGAAAGAATTGACGTTAGCGACGACGGAGTTATTTCCGGCTTATTCTGATTCAGGGATGATTGCTTGATGATAATTATAAATTCCGATTCGCCCGAAAGAACAGAGGAGATAGGGCGAAAAATTGCGGCGACCCTTGAGGGTAAAGAGGTTATCGCAATGTTTGGCGGTCTTGGAATGGGAAAGACCGCGCTTACAAGGGGAATAGCTGACGGGCTCGGCGCAGGCGGCTGCGTTACCTCGCCAACCTTTGCCCTTGTCAATGAATACGACGGCAGGTGTAAGATCTATCACTTTGATATGTACCGCATAAGCGGAATAGACGATTTGTATTCAATCGGCTTTTTCGATTATCTCGACAGGGGCGTTCTTATAATAGAATGGAGCGAAAATATCAAAGAGGCATTGCCGGACGACAGCATTATTATTCGCATTGAGCCCGGCGAGGGTGAAAGCTCCAGGCGCATAATCATAGAAGGGGAGTGCTTTGATGAAAATACTTGCATTTGATTCCTCTGCTGTTTCCGCGTCCGCAGCACTTGCCGAGGACGGTAAAATTCTTGGTGAAGCTTATTTGAATAACGGTCTTACGCACAGCCGCACTCTTATGCCGATGGCACAGCAGCTTTTAACAATGTGCGGCTGCGAGCTCAGCGAAATAGACGCTTTTGCCGTGTCGACCGGCCCCGGCTCATTTACAGGCTTAAGAATTGCCGTAAGCTCGGTAAAGGGTATGGCAGCCGCGCTCGGCAAAAATTGTGTTTCGGTATCCACTCTTGAGTCAATGGCTTATAATCTTCCAGCTATAGGAAGCTGTACTGTATGCGCTGTTATGGACGCTCGCTGTAAGCAGTTTTATAATGCCTTGTTTAGCCTTGACCACGGTAAAATTCAACGGCTGTGCGACGACAGGGCGATTATGGTTGATAAGCTGAGCGGAGAGCTTGAGGGAATCAGCGGCGATATAGTGCTTTTCGGCGACGGAGCACAGCTTGCATACGGTATGATATGCGACGATGTAAAAAATGCTGTTCTTGCGCCGGAGGCTCTGCGCTTTCAAAGGGCGTCGTCAGTAGCGGCGGCTGCCTTTAAAAAGCTTGAAAGGGGCGAGAGTGTAAGCGCGGCTTCGCTTATGCCGGCATATCTTAGATTGTCGCAGGCTGAAAGAGAATTGCTTGCAAAAAATAAGGGGGAAAAGATAAAATGATAGCACTTGGATGCGACCACGGCGGATACGCCATTAAAGAGGCTGTTAGAGGGTATCTTGAGGAAAGCGGAATAGAATATAAGGATTTTGGAACATACAGTGAGGAATCCGTAGATTATCCGATATATGCAAAAAAGGTTGCCGAGTCTGTCGCGTGCGGAGAATGCGAAAAAGGAATTTTGTGCTGCGGCACAGGAATTGGAATATCAATAGCGGCAAACAAGGTAAAGGGAATAAGAGCCGCTGTTGTAACTAACGAATTTTGCGCTGAAATGACCCGCAGGCACAATGACGCAAACATACTTGCTATGGGCGGCAGAGTTATAAACGAGAAGCAGGCGGTGGATTTTACACGAATTTTTCTTGAAACACCGTTTGACGGCGGCAGACATATAAATAGAGTTAATATGATAACTGAAATTGAAAACGAGAATTAATCAAAACAGACCCGATACATCGGGTCTGTTTTGTATGTAGATAAACCTCGTATTACGGGCGCAGTGCAAAAAAATAATAAATTAACTTAAAAATGTATTGACATCGTGTCAGAATTGGATTATACTAACTATACTGACACAGTGTCAATATTTTAATTTGAGCATATAATATGAAGAAGTTTATTATTTCAATCGGAAAGAAAGTGAGGGATTGCCTATGCCGAAAGGATCGCCGGAGCTTACGGAAGCTCGCAGAGAAGAAATTATCAATGCCTGCGAAAAGCTATATCAGACCAAGAGCTTCAAGGAAATCACATTAAAGGACATTGGCAGCGCTACCAGCTTCACTCGAACGTCAATTTATAACTATTTTCAGACGAAGGAGGAGATTTTCCTCGCCCTGCTCAAGCGAGAATATGAGCTGTGGATTACCGACCTAAACCGAATTACGGAGGAAAACGCTGCTCTTACCAAGGACGGATTTGCGGATAAGCTGGCGCATTCCCTTGAAAAGCGCGCACAGCTTCTCAAAATTATGTCGATGAATCATTACGACCTTGAAAGCAGCAGCCGACCAGAACGGCTCGTCGAATTTAAGGTAGCCTACGGCAATTCCTTAAAAACGGTAATGCGCTGTTTGGAAAAATATTTCCCTGATATGCCGATTGCCGAAAAACAGCGTTTTCTATACACCTTTTTCCCGTTTATGTTCGGGATTTATCCCTATAGCTTCGTGACGGAAAAGCAAAGGGCGGCAATGGAGGAAGCCGGCGTCAACTATGTGTTTATGTCGATTTACGAAATTACTTATAACTGCGCGAGAGTGCTGCTCGGTGAATGAAGGAAAATGTAAATGAAAAGAATAATAATTTTTCTGACAGCGCTTTTGCTTGCTATCTGTACTGCGGCGTGTACGGCAGAAAATCCGCCGAAATCGGAAACAGAGAGTGCGGAGAGCGGAGTTGCCGTACCGCACAGCGAAAATAAAGCTGTCAATAACTATGAAAAGGAGACAGATGCGGCAATGCAAACGGAAATGAAAATGAATGTTCAAATCGGGGAGAATACCTTTACCGCAACTTTGGAGGACAACGCCGCGGTGCGTGAGTTTATCGAAATGATGAAAAAAGCGCCGGTATCCGTTGAGATGAGCGACTATTCCGGCTTTGAAAAGGTCGGCTCACTCGGAAAAAACCTCGCTTCTAACGACAGACAAACCACGACTGCCGCAGGGGATATAGTTTTATATAACAGTAATCAAATTGTCATGTTCTACGGCTCCAACTCGTGGAATTATACAAAGCTCGGCCATATTGACAATCTTGTCGGCTGGGAGGACGCGCTTGGGGACGGTGATATAACGGCCGTATTCACTATTTTGCAGTAAACCGAAAGAGAGATTAGAAAATGAAGTACACTAAATTAGGAAAATCCGACTTGACCGTTTCACGCGTTTGTATGGGCTGTATGGGATTTGGCAACGCCGGCGACCGCCGCCAGTGGCGGAAACAGGGAGCCGGGGTTGGCGCCGCGGTCGAAAAATGTCCGCGCTCCAAGCGGAAACATTTTTCGGGCACCGCAAGAGGCAACGCAGCCGCAGGTCAGCACAGTTGGACAGTTGATGAGGCGCAGACTCGCAAGATAATAAAGCATGGCATTGAGTTAGGTATTAATTTCTTCGATACCGCCTTAGTCTACCAAAACGGAACCAGTGAACAGTATGTAGGTAAGGCGCTAAGGGATTTTGCAAAACGTGACGATTTTGTTATCGCGACAAAGTTTACGCCCAGAACACAGGACGAAATCGACGCAGGCGTCAGCGGTATGACGCACATTGAAAACTATCTTAACAGAAGCCTTAAAAACCTCGGTATGGACTATGTTGACCTCTACATCTATCATATGTGGGACTATCACACGCCCATGGAGGAAATCATGGAGGGACTTCATAACGCCGTTAAATCTGGCAAGGTTCGGTACATTGGTATCTCTAACTGCTTTGCCTGGCAGCTTGCCAAGGCAAACTTTTACGCAAGAGAAAACGGCTTAACTGAGTTTGTGTCCGTTCAGGGACATTACAACCTGATCGCCCGGGAGGAAGAACGGGAAATGGCTCCCTTCTGCAAGGATCAAAATATTGCCATGACTCCGTACAGCGCCTTGGCAGGCGGACGGCTCTCAAAGCACCCCGGAGAAACCAGCAAACGCTTGCAGGAGGACGCTTATGCAAAATTTAAATATGATTCAACGGCAAAGGCGGACGGCAAGATAATTGCCCGTGTAGAGGAGTTGGCTTACAAACGCAATGTTTCAATGACGGAAATTTCCCTTGCATGGCTGCTTACTAAGGTGACCGCACCGGTGGTGGGAGCGACAAAGCTTTCTCATGTTGATGGAGCGGCAAAGGCGATAGATTTGGAGCTTTCACAGGACGAGATAAACTATCTTGAAGAATTATATGTGCCTCATGCCTTAGTCGGTGTGATGGCGCAAAACGGCAAGCAAAAAGCCGGAAATGTAGTTTAAGCGATAATTTATAAGGAGGATATTATTATGGAAAAAATTACACAAACAGCAGGCAGAAATCAGCTCGGCGACTTCGCGCCGGATTTTGCCCACTTTAACGACGATGTTCTCTTTGGCGAGAACTGGAACAATCACGACATCGACCTAAAAACTCGGTGCGTCATTACAGTCGTTGCCCTGATGTCATCTGGCGTTACAGACTCATCTCTTACATATCACCTCGAAAACGCAAAAGCCCACGGCGTGACAAAAGCTGAGATAGCCGCCATTGTGACCCATGTGGGCTTCTATGTCGGCTGGCCGAAGGCATGGGCGGTGTTCCGTTTAGCTAAAGATGTTTGGAATGAGACTGAGCCGGAGCTTACTGAAAAAGACAAATATCAAAATACAATTCTGTTCCCGATAGGCGCGCCGAACGACGGCTTTAAGCAGTATTTTATCGGTCAGAGCTACCTTGCGCCAATATCAAATGAGCAGGTGGGGATTTTCAACGTGACCTTTGAGCCGGGCTGCCGTAATAACTGGCATATTCACCATGCCGACAAGGGCGGCGGACAGATTTTGATTTGCATCGGCGGCCGAGGATACTATCAGGAATGGGGCAAAGAAGCCGTGGAGATGAAGCCGGGCGACTGTATCAACATTCCGGAAGGCGTTAAGCATTGGCACGGCGCCGCGCCTGACAGTTGGTTTTCTCACCTTGCAATTGAGGTACCGGGAGAAAACGGCTCCAATGAGTGGCTGGAGCCTGTTGATGACAAACAATATGGGGGTTTGAAATGAGCATGAAAAAAATCGTAACGATTTTACTTGCAATTGTTATGATACTTACCTTTGTTTCGTGTGGGTCAGGCAGTAAATCGACCGATAATAGCGGAAATATAAGCTCCTCACAGAATTCAGAGGATAAGTCCTCCGCACCATCCGAAGCGGAAAATGAAAGCGAGCAATCAGACGAAACGAAAAATTCAAATTCCGATGATACCGATACCGAGCCGATTAATAACTCGGAGGACAGGAAAATTCTTGTGGCGTATTTCTCCGCCACCAACAACACTGAGGGCGTGGCGCAAAAATTAGCTGACGGACTTGGCGCTGACCTCTACGAGATCACGCCGTCAGAGCCCTATACGGACGAAGATCTGAACTACGGCAATTCTGACAGCCGTACCTCCGCGGAAAAGAACGACCCGAACGTACGTCCGGCAATATCCGGCACTGTTAAGAATATGGAGCAGTACGATGTTGTGTTTATCGGCTACCCGATTTGGTGGGGCGAAGCGCCGAGAATTATGAGTACGTTTATAGAGAGCTATGATTTCTCCGGCAAGACCGTCGCCCCGTTCTGTACCTCAGGAAGCAGTGAATTTGGCAGCAGCGATTCTGCGCTTCGAGCTGCCGCAAGAGAGGCAACATGGCTTAACGGACACCGCTTTTCCGCCGGAGCTTCCGCAGACGATGTCCTTGCGTGGGCTAACAGCCTTGGAATTAGCTGATATTTTGCCGTCAATATTGGTATAAGAAAACCGCCGTGCGTAAGCATGGCGGTTTTTTGAAATTTATATTTACTGTTGTTCTATTTTAAAACAAATAAAAGAAAATCTTGAGTTGTACCTCCGTACCGGCTGATATAACTTTAAAATATTAAATAAAACGGACTTTAAAATTAAACTATCGTCAGCCTTTCGATTTTTTGGACAGTAAGCTCTGAGTGACTTCGATTGCAACGCCGACTATTGCGAATCCTGCGCCTGCGAACCAGTAAAATTTAGACAAAGCGTTTGTGGTGCCGTAAATTTCAAGTACGCCTTGAATGATACTTCCCACAGTGAGCGTGGCAATACCGGCGTGATAAAGATTCCTTGCGATAGCTGAGGGGTATTTTCCGTCTGCCAAAGCATACACAGCGAAAGGCAATGCGCCGCCTGCGAGCGGAAACGCGAAAGCGTAAATCATAAAAAAGGAGTACACCTCATGGCTTAAAAGCTCATAAACCGCGCCGAATAATCCACAAAAGCAGGAAATTACCAAATAAACAAGTGTGACTTTTATCGCTTTGCGATTATTGGTATCCGATATATACAATGTCACTTACGCTCCTTTCTTTTATGCTGTTCCCGTTTGTGGTGGGATTGTTAATGACTTCTCCGCAAAAGACCATCGTAGATGAGCCGCCGCCGTCGAGATTGTACGCGTCCCGAACGCCGAGGGACTGCATAAACTCAGCCAATTCATATAAAGACAGGCCTTCACTGTCATTTGTGCGTCCGTCCGACACAACAAAGACATAGTGCAGAGCGTCGATCATACCGACGGCGGTTCTCGGATTGCTTGCCTTTGCTTTACCGACCTCATCGTTCTGTGACACGCAAACTGCGCCGTCTTTAATAAGACCCGGGCCGAACGAAAGAATTTGCGCTGCTCCGTCATTCTGTGGTTCTTCCGCCGAAACCTCGCTTTCTGAAATGAATGCAAAGGAGCCGTCCTTATAAATGACCAAATCCTCTTGATTTCGCGCCGCGGAGGAACGGTACAGCACCCCGTTGCGAAGAACATACCCGTTCTCCTGCGACCCGTAATAGTCGCCGTTAATTGCAAGTATCGCCTGATGATTTTCAGCTATCACCGAGGTTTTTTCAGTGACGTTTTTTCCGTATGCGTTTTTTGCAAGGGCTGTTTTCAGATATTCTGCTGAGTTAAGACGGACGTCTGCCACATATACCGATGTGTCATTCTGCCGCTGTTCCGTGATTGAGACAGATATGTTCCCGTCTTTATAGGTGTTTTCGGTGATGACTGCTGAATCGGAGCTGTTTTCCGATGAGGATTCATCGCTTATATCGGAATTCTCACCAACGCCTGCGGAATCAGAACCGCTTTCCGTAGAAAATTCATCGGACGCATCGCTTTGTTTGGTGTTTGTTTCGGAAGAATTTTCCCCGTATTCCGTTTGAGAGTAGAGATTGCCCGGCGTGACCGGAAGGTAGATTCTGGTGATGACAAAGGTGTCCAGCAAAACGTATACGGTAAAGCCGGTCAGAAGAAATCCGTAAAGGATTCCCCAAATATATTTTTTCCCTTTCAAAATGCTATCCCTCCTTTTTCTCTGTTCTGAAAACAAGATACCGCTGAATCGTCCAGCTTATGAGGAAAAAAACAATCTCAACGAGTATTTTAGACAACATGCGGTTAAGTCCGCATGTTGATACAAGCAGTTCAAGTATAAGCGTATTTCCGCATAGAATCAGGGCGGCCAAAAGAAAATATTGCGCGGCGGACGAAACAACCTTTTTCTCGCTGTGAAAAACGAATTTCCGATTGACAGTATAATTTGTGATTGAACTGACAATTCTTGCGCCGACATTTGAAATCAGAAGATTTCCTCCGGTTATTAACAGCAGCAGACCGTATAGTAGATAATCCACAGCAAAACCAATCAAAGACGAAGCCGAAAATTTCAATATTTCCTTGTAGATCCGATAGGAGTCCTGCACCGTGCGAAAATGAGAGGATGAATTATGATTAAGATAGACAGTCTCAATCGGGAGCTCCAAAATGGGGATTTTTTTACGAGAAAATTCCAGTAAGACACGCATTTCATATTCATATCGGTCTCCCGTGATGTTCAGCATCAAAGGGATTTGCACAGCGAAAAATGCACGCAATCCGGTTTGGGTGTCCTGTACTTCACGTCCCGTAGAAAGCTTGTATACGCCTCGTGTCACTGAATTACCGAATCGACTGCGCAGCGGTGCGGCAGATTTTAAGTTGCGGCTGCCGAGAATTAAGGCGTCGGGATGCCGACGGACGGCTTCGCACAGTCGGATTGCATCAGCTACACGGTGCTGTCCGTCAGCGTCCATAGTTACGATTACGGTGTTTTTCTCAAAATGTTTTTGAATATAACTCAATCCTGTCTTGAGCGCCGCGCCTTTCCCTTTGTTTTTGTCATGCTTTAAAACGGTTGCATATAATGCGGCTTGCTCAAACAAAGAAAGGTAATCCGAGCCGCTGCCGTCGTCCACAACAACGCAGCGCAGCCCCTCGTTATGCAGCTGCTTCAGAATATCAAGCAGGGTTTGATCCGGCTTGTATGCGGGAATCAAAGCTAAGGAATAAGCTGCCATTTGTATTACCTCTCTTTCTTATGAGATAGCGGCGGACTGAGCATAGCCAATCTCCGCCGCACGTTATTTAAGTTGTTTTATCGGAATCCACCGGGGCCAAAGCCTCCGCCTCCTCCTCCGAAGCCTCCGCCGCCGGAGCCGTAGATAGTGCTTGTCATTTGAATCGTAGTGGTGGAAGTGCCTACCGACAGCGTGTAGCTTTCTCCCTGCTTCAAGGAGGGATGACTGAGTATCACGCAGGAGAACGACTGTTCAGCCTCATGCTCGATAAGCACGTTTCCTTCGGAATCAGTAAGCTTTACGACCGTCCCTGCCGACTGTGTCCCAACGGAGGATAAAATTGCGCCTTGGGTAGATTCACTGCTGAAATTCTGCGCCATGCCTGAAGCTCCCAGTCCGATAAAGGTACCGCCTGAGATTGTGCCGCTTGAATCATAGTCTAAAATCGATGTGTCACCGTTTATTGCGCCTGACACCGTTATCGTGCCGCCGGTGATCGTTAAAGCGCCGTTGGCGTCCAAGCCGTCACCGCCCATTTGAATAAAGATATTTCCGCCGGAAATCGTCATGCTGCCTGTGGAGGATGAGAAGCTGCCTCTGCCGGGGCGCATCATATCGACGGTGTTGTCTGTGGAGGAATTATTGCCGCCTGCCGCGTTCAGACCATCGTCGTCAGCCTTGACTGAAACGGTTCCTCCTTTAATATAAAGGTTGGTGGCTTCGATCCCTTCATAACTTTTCTCAACGGCGATTTTGGTTGACGAGCCTGAAATTTCCAGATCGGTATCGGCATGTATTCCGTCGTCGCCGGAAGAAAGCGTATAATCTCCGCCGGAAATTGTGATTGTTCCGTTGGAATGAATGCAGTCGTCCCGTGATGTGATTCGGAAGACGCCGCCGGTGATATAAATATCGGAAACGGCTTTTAATCCCTTATATGATTCTGTCGAGGAAGTCAGCGTTTCGCCGCTGCCTCCGCCTGCGTTGACGGTCAAATCGGTATTTTCGACATTGATGACCGTTTCCGCTTGAATTCCGTCGCTGCCGGCTGTGATATTGATTGTGCCGCCGGAAAGCGACACATAGCCGCGTGTGGAATCCTCCGTATTGTCCGAGCGGATACCGTCGCTGCCGGCGTCAACAGTGATACTGCCGTTTCCGATTTTTACGCAATCCTTGCCGCAAAGCCCCACATTTTTGGCTGTGACCTTTAATGTGCCGGAGGAAATGATTAAATCATCCTTTGAGACGATACCGTGCTTGTTGTTTCCGTTAAGAATCAGCGTGCCGCCGCCGCTCACGGTGAGATCGGCTTTACTGAAAATGGCTCCGTCCAAAGTTGAATTCTGATCGGAAAACGAATAAGAATCGCCGTCCGAAATCGTATTTGTCGTTCCGTCCGCGAGTGACAGTGTGACCTTATCCGCCGAACGGATATAGATTGCAGGGCCGTTATTGTTTTGAATCGTAGCACCGTTTAGAATCAGCGTTACATCTGCGTTTTCCGCGTCTACCAAAATCATGGTATCGGTCTTGGAACCGCTCAGGGTGTATGAACCGCCGGATGTGATTGAATAGGTGTCCGAGGATATTGCGGACAAATCTACCGCTTTGCCATCAGCGGGAGCAGATTCGGAACCGTCGTCGTTGTCAACCGAAAAATCCATTCCGGAAGTATCCGCTTTGTTTAGCGTTTCGCTGCCGTCGGAATTCTGTGCTTCGCCCGATGATTTGCACGAGCATCCGCAGATGACAAGGAAAAGCAGAAGAACGGCAAGCAGGAAAGATGTTTTTTTCATATAAATGCCTCCTTTGTGAAAAATCCGTTAAAGCGCTGCCGTCGTAGTTTCCTGTTTGGAAACCGTAATTTCAAGGTTACCATTGCGACAGCGGAGCTGATCGATCATTTCTTTTTCTTTTTTGGGGTCGCGTAGTGTAATTTGATAAGTCAGACGGAACAGACTGCCCATATTTGTGGTTTTGACCCGCTCCAGCTCGTGCTCTGAGGTATAGGCGGCGAAAATATCCTCAAATACGTCCGAATAATCAAGATCCTCCGGAATGGTGACAGAAAGCGTTTTATAAATCGACGAGTTCTTTCGCGTTCCGAAGCGGAGCCGGTTATAAAGCATAAATACAGCGCTGAGTATCAATGTAAAGAGAAGAGCAAATCCGAGATAGCCCATTCCGGCGATCAATCCCGTGCCCATGGCTAAAAACAGCACGCAGATTTCCTTTGCCGTGCCGGGTATCGAGCGAAACCGAACAAGGCTGAATGCACCGGCAACCGCGACACCGGTTCCGATATTGCCGTTGACCATCATAATTACAACGCAGACTACCGCCGGCAGCAGAGCCAGTGTGACCACAAAGCTTTTGGTGTACCTTGTTTTATACATATAACTCCATGCGAGGAGCAGTCCCAACACAAGCGAAACGCCGACACAGAGAAGAAAGTCAGGCAGTTTAATCACCGTGGTAACATCGGAATCAAAAATCCCTTTGAGTAAATTATCAAGCATAGCAAACAGCCTCCTTTGAAATAGGAATACGAATTTCCTGAATGGAATGGTTTAGTTTTGGGAAGATCAGCCTCTCATAAGCTGAGCCGTATTTGGAAAACGACGTTTTATAGAGCTTCTGCTCAGTCAAAATATGTGTCATCCAAAGCGGAATGCCGCCGGAACACTTGATTTCCATAAGCGTCATGCCGTCGTTCAGCAGTGGGTGGCCTCCGGTCTCGGCGCATAATGAAAGATTGGATTGTCTTGAAAGAATTTGCTCGTCAAAGGTCACCCGAAAATCACTTCCGTCCAAGGCGTAAAACGCCTCCCGCTCGTAGGACAAAAACGCTCTTGGGCGCAGCTTTCCGTAATATTGCAGGAAATATTCAATTTCATCTGAAATCTGAGATTTTACGGGACAGGGAGATTTTCCATAGAGCCAGCGCATCGCTTCATGTTCGCTCAGCGCCAGCCGCCGCTTGTAGACAACCGATTGATACTTCTTTTTCAGCTCCACAAAAACGGTGCTGTCCGCCGCAGCCTGCGCGTAGCTGCGCACACGCAGCTTTTCCTTATATACAGGCCGCTCTATGGAGCGGCGAACCAATCTGTAATCGTCAGTGTCAAAATAGAGATTACGAATTGTTGTCCGTCCGTACCTGTCGAGCTTCATATACGGCGCCATTGCCGTGTTGACAGCCTGCTTTTGTGCTTCGGACAGGAGATATTTTAGTTCATAACGCTTAAATACGGTTTGGAATGCCATACCGTAGTCCTCCTTTTCTTTGTTTCTGAACACAGTATAAGGCCCAAAACTTAACCGAACTTAAAAAACAAAAAAATTTTTTCTTTTTAGGTTCAGTTAATGTTTCATTGTTATGATATACTAAAAATAAGGAAACTGAATTTTCCGCAGTACCTTGCGGAGCAACACATAAGAGAGGTTTTTCCTATGAGAATTTTATTGGCGGAGGACGAACGCCCCCTTGCTCGGGCAATCGTCAAAATCTTTGAAAAAAACAATTATTCGGCAGACGCAGTCGGGAACGGCGAGGATGCGCTGATGTATTTACAATCCGGCAATTACGACGTCGCAGTGCTGGACATTATGATGCCGAAAATGGACGGCATTACCGTGCTGAAAAAGGTGCGGGAGGCGGGAAACCGAATCCCGATTCTGATGCTTACGGCAAAATCTGAAATCGACGACAAGGTATTGGGACTGGACAGCGGCGCCAATTATTATCTCACCAAGCCATTTGACGCGAAGGAGCTTTTGGCAAGCATCCGTGCCATTACCAGAGGGCAGACAGGGACGGATTCCCACCTTACGTTTGGGAACATAACTCTGAACCGCGCTACATTTGAACTTTCATCACCGACCGGCAGCTTCCGTCTTGCCAACAGAGAGTTTCAAATGATGGAGATGCTGATTTCAAATCCTCATCATATCATTCCGGTCGAACGGTTTATGGAAAAGATATGGGGCTGCGATACCGATGCCGAGACCAGCGTTGTTTGGGTATATATTTCCTATCTGCGCAAGAAGCTTTCGGCTCTTCACGCCGATATTCAAATCAAGGCGTCACGCAATGCCGGATACTCTTTGGAGGAATCAACATGATAAGAAAACTTCGCATTCAGTTTATTGTTCTGGCGATGCTTTCGCTGCTGCTGCTACTGACGGTTATTGTAACAGGTATGAACCTGTTAAACTACCGTTCCGTTGTCAACGATGCGGACGAGGTGCTGTCTATCATCTCGCAGAACCGTGGCGTATTTCCCAACATGGAAGGCGGTCAAGGCCCCGGAGGTCGGCACCCACACGGAATGTCTCCGGAGCTGCCTTATGAGTCGCGGTATTTTTCGGTGCTGTTGGGGGACGACGGTACGGTTATCCGTGTGGATACCAGCCGCATAGCGTCGGTAGATAGCAGTCGGGCGGAGAAATATGCCAGAGCTGTCGAACAGAAAACCTCTGAAAAAGGCTTTTTCGAGCAGTTTCGTTACATAAAATCTTATGAGGACAACGGCGTTCGTATCTCATTTTTGGACTGCGGACGCAGTCTGGACGCCTACAATAACTTTTTGCTCATCAGTATTGTGATGGCTGCAGCAGGATTTTTCGTTGTCTTTTTTGTAATCGTGTTTTTCTCTGGGAGATTTATACGTCCCATTGCCGAAAGCTATGAGAAGCAAAAACACTTTATCACCGACGCAGGTCACGAGATAAAAACGCCGTTGACCATCATCAGCGCAAACACCGATCTTCTTGAAATGGATATCGGCTCCAACGAGTGCCTGGACGAGATTAAGCAGCAGGCAAAGCGATTGACAGGGCTTACAAACGATTTGGTCAGCCTTGCCCGTATGGAGGAATCAAAGCAGGCGTTGCCGATGATAGAATTCCCTGTTTCCGAGGTGGTGCAGGAGGCTGTTGCGCCGTTCAATGCGCCAGCGCAGGCGCAGAACAAGCAGCTTGTGTGCAACATTCAGCCCATGCTCTCCATGAAGGGAAACGATCAGGCAATCAGTCAGCTTGTTTCGCTGTTGCTCGATAACGCGCTGAAATATTCGCCGGAGGGCGGCGTTATTTCCTTGGAGCTTGTGCGTCAGGGCAAGCATTTGGTTTTATCGGTATGCAACCCAACCTTGGAGGAAATCTTCCCTGATCAGCTTCCTCACGTATTCGACCGCTTTTACCGAAGCGATCCTTCCCGAAATTCGCAGACCGGCGGACACGGTATCGGTCTGTCGATTGCAAAAGCGATTGTAACGGCGCACGACGGTAAAATCAGCGCGGAAACAAAGGACGGACATACGTTTATAATTACGGCTGTATTTTCGGCTTCTTAATTAATTTATATAAGAATCAACAGGACGGCAAATTATTTTATTTTACCGTCCTGTTGGTATTTCCATTATTGGTCGTTTTCGTTTATGGCTTCCTTTTGCAACTTTTTTATTTTGTTTTTAAGTTCATTTAAGGAAAAAGCTATATAATTTCAGTATGATTTGCAAATGTCAGAACCGGAGTATATAAGGCATAAAAGAAAGGACGAACGACCAATGTATATTATCAAAAACGCACTCAAATGTATCGGGCGATCAAAAGGGAGAAATATATTAATCGGCATTATCGCGCTTGTAATTGCCGTTTCCGCCTGCATCGGGCTTTCTATCCGCCAGGCGGCGGAAAGCGCCAAAAACAGCACACTGGAGGGAATGTCGGTTACGGCGACAATTTCCTTTGACCGGCAGTCAATGATGAAGGAAATGCGTCAGCCGTCCGACGATTCCGCAGCGAACGGGCAGACGAACGGGACGCAGGATCGAGCCTTCGACCGCGAACAATTCCGCGATAAGATGAACGGCGGCACGTCGCTTACCTTGGACGAATACAAAAAATATGCCTCGGCGGAATCGGTGCAGGATTTTTATTACACCCTGACAGCCTATTTTGACGGCTCCGACAAGCTGGAGCCGGTCAGCAGCGAATCGGAAAGCGAAGATGAAAGTGAGCCTTCCGCCGATGAATCTGACAACGGTATGAATTTCGGACGTAATAAAGGCAGTCGAATGGGTAACATGACCACCGGAGATTTTACAGTGATCGGTTACAGCGGCGATAATGCTATGACCGCATTTCAGTCGGGAACAATGTCGGTCAGCGACGGCTCGGTTTTTTCAGAGGGAACAACGGAACGTCAATGCCTGATCTCTGAGGAATTGGCAGCTTATAACGATTTGGCGGTGGGCGATAAGATAACTCTCACAAATCCTGACAGCGAAACGGAAACATATACGCTGACCGTTTCCGGTATTTATAAAAACACGGAATCAAACGATCTGTCTATGCCTATGTTCGGCGTTGGTCAGGATCCTGCAAATAGGATTTATTTAAGCGCTGCGGCGCTTCAGGGAATACTGGATGATTCTTCCTCCGTTTCAAAAACGGTGACCGATGAAACCACCGGCAGGGAGACCGAAACGGCAGTTGATGGCTCTCTGTCCGCGACCTATGTGTTTGCCGACGCCGATGCCTATCATAGTTTTGAAGAAGAGGTACGAACGCTGGGACTTGACGATTCATACACCGTTTTTTCTGCCGATTTGACGGCATTTGAAAACAGCCTGACGCCGCTGAATACACTCAGCACGATGGCCGGATGGTTCCTGCTGGTTATACTGCTTATCGGTGCGGTGATTTTGATTGTACTAAACATTTTCAATATTCGTGAGCGCAAATATGAAATCGGTGTTCTGACCGCTATGGGCATGAAAAAGGGAAAGGTTGCCCTACAGTTTTTGACCGAAATTCTTGTTGTAACGATGGCAGCAATTATTCTCGGTGCAGGAATCGGCGCAGTCAGTGCGGTTCCGGTCACCAATGCTTTGCTTGCAAATCAGGTTGAAAGCCAGCAGGCATCACAGATGCAAATGGAAAATAACTTCGGCCGCGGCGGGAATTTTAAGGGCGGAATGCAAAATATTCAGCCGGACGGACAGAATACCGCGCCCGACGACATCTCGGACGGCGGAGGACACGGCGGATTCGTTTCGTTTGGGCAGAACGTGTCGAATTATATTACTGAGGTGAATTCGGCTATGAATTTGACAGTGCTTTTGCAGCTGCTTGGAATCGGGCTTTTGCTCACCGTAGCCGCCGGTGCGGTATCCGTTCTATTTGTGATGCGATACGACCCGCTGAAGATCCTCGCAAACCGTGACTGAGAAAGGAGAAGTATAATTGGAAATTTTAGCATTGCAGGATATCTGCTTTTCATACGGAAAAGTTCCGGTATTAAAGGACGTAACTTATCGGTTTGAAACCGGAAAAATGTACTGTATTATAGGACGGTCAGGCGCAGGCAAAACCACGCTGCTTTCTCTGCTCTCCGGGCTTGCGTCACCAAACAGCGGCAGTATTTTATACGATGGAAAGGATATCGCCAAGCAGGACAAATACACCTTTCGCAGCAAATATATCGGCGTGATTTTCCAGAGCTTTAATCTCATAACCAAATTTACGGCGCTTGAAAATGTGATGCTGTCCATGGATATTGCCGGCGTCAAGGGTGTCAACAAACGGCAAAAGGCTATGGAACTGCTTAGCGGAGTCAGCTTGGATGATGACGAGGCTAACCGGCGCGTGCTTAAGCTCTCCGGCGGACAGCAGCAGCGAGTTGCCATCGCGCGGGCGCTGTCCTACGACCCGCAGATTATTCTTGCCGACGAACCGACCGGAAATCTTGACGGAGAGACGCAGAAAGAAATTATGGATATTTTCCGCAGCCTTACAGAACAGGGAAAATGCGTAATTCTTGTCAGTCATTCTCCGGAGGTCGCTGCGGTATGCGATGAGCGATATGAGCTTAAAAAGCTGTCCGGGAAAAATAATCAAAAGGGAAAAGCGGTCGGTTGAATATGACTACCATTTTCATGGAAAAGCTATGATTCTATGATATTTCCAAATTCCACATAGATTCCAAACAGGCCACACGCGCATTCCTAATTCACGGTGTATTCTTTAATCACCGATGAAGATCGGAATACAGAAAGGTGGTATGAACCATGAAAAAGACAAAATTGATTCGAGGAATAGGTGTTATAGCGCTTACGGTTATACTGTCCGTCGGATGCTTTACCGCTTTTGCGGCAGGCACCGATAACGAAGCGAACGAGATGAGGGCATCCGAAGCGGCTGCCGCGCCGTTAAACACCGATGAAGAAGTACAAACCGAGGAATCAGTGCCTGCGCAAAGCGAATACAGCTATTTGACCGGGCAACAGAGAAGCGCGAATCGCAACGATTTTTACGTGCAGGCAGAGCAGCTTCCTGAGGAGGAACGGGACGCTTTCCTCGCAGAAAACGGGGTCGGTGAAACGCCATATTCAGAGGAAGCGGCAGAATCCTACAGCTATGTTGCCGGCCGACAGAGAGGTGCATCCTATAGGCAGAGCGATGACAGTGAGCGCACACAGGACGTCGCCGACTACGGTTATCTGACCGGTCAGGAACGCGGCGCAAGCTACCAAAGATAAAATCTGCGTAATGGCAGGCCGGTGCGTATTTTTGCCGGCTTGCCATTTTCATATAGAAATAGACGGAGGATGATAATGGTACATTTATTGGTTGCAGACGATGAAAAAGAGATAGTGGAGCTCGTCTCACGTTTTGCCGAGCATGAGGGTTTTAAAGTCGATACGGCAAGCAACGGCATGGAAGCCGTCAGCCTGAGCGAGAAAAACGAATATGACCTGATTATCCTCGATATTATGATGCCGGAGATTGACGGGTTTACCGTCTGCAAGGAAATTCGAAAACAGAAGCAAACGCCTGTAATCATGCTTTCAGCATTGGGCACGGAGTACGACAAACTGATGGGCTTTGAGCTGGGCATCGACGATTATGTTGTAAAGCCGTTTTCACCTCGGGAACTTATGGCGCGGGTCAAGGCGGTTCTTGCAAGGCGTACCGATGGAAAACTGAAGCGGGAAATCGTGATACAGGGTATCCGAATCGACACGCCTGCGCATGAGGTTTTCGTCGATGGAGAGAAAAGCGAGCTGACAGCAAAGGAATACGAGCTGCTTCTTTTTCTTGTGCAGAATAAAGGAATTGCCATGACACGGGAGAAAATTCTAAACGCCGTGTGGGGGTACGACTATTACGGCGATGACCGCACGGTTGATTGGCAAATCAAGCTCCTGCGGAGCAAGCTGGGTCCGTATCGAAAATGTATCGTCACTTTACGAGGAACGGGGTATCGGTTTGATGAAAAAGCGTAAATCCTTCGGTGTAAAGCTGTGGCTGTGGTTTCTTTTGTTTTCAGGCGCTATTTTTACCGTGCTGTGGCTGTTACAGACGGTATTTCTGCAAAATTTCTATAACGGGATGGCGATACGGAATGTGGAAAGAGCGGTAAACGAGATGACGGCTCATGCCTCCGACTCGAATTTTTACGATGTAATTGACGAAATCGCCGTATCAAATTCGCTCCTCGTATTTGTGACAGATGCAGACGGAAATGTTCTTTACAGCGCCGACGAGTATCAACGTCTTTATGGAGACACGATGCATACTGATGACGAATCGGACAATCCATATCATTCAGACGACGTGATGAATTGGGAAAAAGGTGCTCTGCGCAACCTGCCATACAGCTATCAAACGCTTGAGAAAAAGCTGGACGAGACGGAAAGCGACAGAATCGGCTTTGTTACGGATGACGATGGGGCATATGTGACGGGCGTCAGATTAGGAAACGGAAGAACACTGTCGGTCAGCCTCCCACTCGGCACGGTAGGGGGAACAGTCGGAATCCTGCGGATGCAGCTTGTTTGGGTATCGGTTTTGTCATTGGTACTCTGCTTTTGTCTTGCATGGATTATTTCTAAACGCTTCGGAAAGCCAATCAAGCAGATCTCACATTCGGCAAAACAGATTGCCGAAGGAAACTTCCGACCGGAATTTCCGAATGGTTTTTGCGCCGAGCTTGATGAGTTATCTGATTCACTGGTAGAAACAGCGCAGAGTTTGGAAAAAGCGAAAAATGCCCAACGTGAATTTCTCGCCAATGTATCCCACGACCTGCGCACGCCCCTCACAATGATCAAGGGCTATGCGGAAATGGTCAAGGAAATTTCGTGGAGAGATGAGGAAAAACGGGAAAAAGATTTGGATATTATCATGCGTGAGTCAGACAGACTAACGGCAATGGTTAATGAAATTCTGGAATTTTCCGCCATGCAGGCAGACGGTTCAGTGAAGGAGTACAAAGAAATTGACCTGAGCTTTGCAGTGCGGGATGTTATCAAACAGTTTGCGCCATTCTGTGAGCAAAACGGCTATGTCATGGAAACCGAAATTGCAGACGGCGTTACGGCGAGGGCAAACGAGGCGGAGATTAAGCGGGTTATCTATAACTTCATCGACAATGCCGTTAATCATACGGACAACAGCAAAAAAATTAAGGTGTCGCTGACCATGACTGACGGCTCCGCAAGGTTTGCGGTGACAGACTACGGAAAAGGGATCGCGGACGAGAAAGTCCCCTTTATATGGGATCGCTACTACACCTCCCGAAACAGGAAAAACAAGACCGTCGTGTCCGGACTCGGTCTGTCTATAGCAAAAGAAATTTTAACAGCGCATAAGGCAATATTCGGAGTTGATAACAGGCTGACCTGTACTTTTTGGTTTGAATTGAGAAATGATTTGTAACAGTTGCAAATTGCAATTAAACATCATTATATGAGGGAAGCATTATTAGCAGCTTTATATATTTAGGATATGTTCTGTCTTATTGTTGTGCTTAATCTAGAATTATGCAAAGATAAATAATTATATTTATTGCAATATCAATTTAATCATCAATTAGCCGAATAAAATGTAGCGAAGCTTTTTGGGAGTGTGGGTGTCCAGCGGACACCTCTGCCGCAGGCAGAAGCACCGACCGAACCGACTGGCGAGACAGGAGCGGCAGGGGAACCCCGAAAAGCGAAGCTGTGATTTTTTATAAAAAATAGTCAATACCACCGGTAAACCGGTGGTATTGACTGCACTATCTTAGCGAGCAGAAGATTTGGATATCCAAACGGTAAAACTGCCCGCCGGATGGGCATTCTCGGCGAGCAGTGTATTTGTAAGCCCGTATAAAAATACCTCGTTAGGGTTGCACACTAAGACCCGTTATAATTTGCATTATGAGAAGTTCCAAGACGGCAGCGTGAAATGC
>CANQEU010000006.1 GCA_947595635.1 uncultured Clostridia bacterium | reverse complement strand
GGTAACTTAATTATACCATACCAAAGGTTGAACTTCTCTTTTTTATTGGGTCATATCATTTTATCACATACATTTATTTCTGCACCATGGTCATATTTCTGCCACGTTATATTTTAAGAATCACGATTATTTAATTACCCCGAATAATTTGAGTATTTCTAAAGGATAGGATATTTATTTATAATTAACCGAAAAAATATTGTTTTTCCAAATTTCAATCGACAGAAACAGCCCTTGTTTCCGAATGAATTTCGATAAAATTGCATTTGCAGAGATCTTATATACCGCGTATGTATAAATTGCCGCCGATAAAGCTCTTCAAGGAGTCAATATTGCATCAAGGCAGTGCCGCAACGGTTAAATATTACGCTCTGCGCTTCCTGATATAGCGGATTAAATGACCGTTATAAGTTATTTTAAAGTTTTAATTGCAATTTTGCATATGCTAATATATAATTAATATGTATTTGTGTATTTAAATGTATGGAAGGTCATCCTTGCTCCGATAATACGCCTGATATTTCACTTTGAGCAGGATACTATTAACTCGCCTGAGCAGGCTTGCAGCGTCTGCGGTCGGGTATTTTACAAATCATTATTATAGCGGAGGATACAACAGTATGAAACGGAGATTAATTTCCGCATGCACGATTTGTGCCTTAATATCATCCATTCTCCTTACATCCTGCTTAAGCTCTGAGCAAAAGCAGATTGCAAATGAAAAGGAAAGCATATCAAAAGCTATTGCGGAGGAGTACCTTAAAGAGAATTACGGCAGCGGCTTTATAAAAAATTTGAGCTGTATAACATATACTCCGGAAAACAGTGCGCTGAAAAGCCCAAAGGCAAGCAAATATGTAAGAGCTACGGCAAGTGTTGATAACAAAGATTTCTTCATTCTTGTTGATACGGATTCGAGCAAATGTCTTGATAATTATAATTCCGACAAAATACATTCTGATATTCAAAGGCTTGCTGAGGATATTATGCCCGAAGCGGAAGTAGCCGGGATAGAGGTCGATATAAACTCAAAATCCGTTTCAGAGCTTAATGAGGTTGATTACGAGGGGTATTTTAACTACAGCGATAAAACAATGAAGGAAATACTGCAAAACGGCGGCTACAGCATTGACGTCACTTTGAAGTATATTGATTCAGACGCGGATTTTTCATTGATAAACGACGAGCCGTTTTTTGAGGATTCAAGTTTTAAAAATGATATTTCGCTGAAATTCCTGAATTACAGGGATAAGGAACGCTTTAACATATCAAGCAGCGACTATGATATTTCCTACTCGGTTAAAGATATATTCACATCTGTTCGCAAGGCAGGCTCGCAGAGCATTTCGGATTCATATCATAAATTCGATTCAGTATCGTTTGACGATTTTGAAATAATATGGGAGCCCGAAAAGCTTGAGCTTTCGTTTATCGACGCCGAGCAGGAAGAAGATGTAATGAGCGAGGACTATGCGGATTATGTATTTACTGCGAAAAACGAATCAGGAGTAAAGATTTATTACAGCAAGCTTGACCCAACGATAGAATCTATGAAAATTGATTTTTATTTCAGCAATAAAAACGCCGGCAGTTATGCGGCTATATCCGATCCGCTTAATGTATATAACAAGCATACAATATGGGAGATAAATAAAAGCAGCGACCCTACATACAAGGTTTTTGAGTTTAATCACGACAGCGGTATGCTATATGCCGGAATATACAACGGCGAAAAGAACAATAAGCTCTCTAACCTGGTAAACGGCTTCAACGGAAAGAAATAAGGCTATAACATATACTTATTAAACGATTAAGACGGCGCGGCGCTTGAATAATCGTTTGGAATACAAATAAATTGATTGCTATAAAAAACATCCTTTTCGGTATTTTGGGTGACTTTAATACTCACCGATATGCCGAAAAGGATGTTTTTATATAAGCTTTAATATAGCCTTAACAGTTAAAGATTATGTAAAAGCCGTCTGATGGGCTTTGTGTTATCGCCAGCGCAATAATAAACCTGCCTAATATTAATAAAAGTGTGCCCGCAGCCGTATGTACGCTAAATCAATCCTTGCTTTTTACATGCTTTTTTGTTGTCGCAAACTGGACTATTATGCCAAGCACTGCTATAACGGCGCCTGTTAAAAGAACGGTCAGGCTAAGCCCAAATACTAAGTTGTTTGAGGAAAGCTCAGCCGGAAGAAGCTCAAAAAGCGAATGCGCAAAGCTGAATCCTCCGCCGAGCGCCGTTGTTATAATTATAAACGGGCGCATAAACAAAACGGAAAGCACCCCTGCTATCACACCGGCTATGCACGAAACGGAAAGCGAAACCGCAGGATTGAGCGAACAAGCATCAAGCAGGAGGAAAACAACTGATAACACCGCTATGCCGCACATAAGAAATACGCCGGCCTTGTATATAAAGAAAGCAAGCGCGCCCAAAACAACGGCAAGAACTATTGCACAGATAAGGGCGACGCCGTCGTTATGCCAAATCATAGCGCCTGCAATGAAGCCGAAGATAAATCCGACTGCAATGCCTATAAGCGTAGACCAAAGCTTTGTAAGCTTAAAGCCCAAAAACGTATTGAGCAAAGCAAAAATCATACCAATCGCAATAAAAATATTAAAGACTTCATGGGAATGCGGCTGATACTGTGAAAACCAATTGTTAATATAATCCATATTTCTTATCCCCCTTATTCGGCATTTTTAAACCGTCGCACAGGGCTTTGCTGCTCAGAGCTTCGGAGCCTGATTATAGCCGAGGCGATGAAGCCCGGCGCCGTTCAAGGACGTCTTGAAGGACTGTGAACATCTGCGACAGGGTTATATTTTCATAATTTAATAATGCCGATATATTTCGCTGTGCCACAACACACGTTTAAATAAGCGAAAAGCGGCACAGAAGCTGTGCCGCTTAATCAAAATCAGTTAAATAAACCGAATCAAGAATTATTCGGAAACCTTTTTCTTAGCTGCTACAACTGCAATGCCAAGAGCTGCAACAAGAACTGCTGCAAGTACAACATAAGGTGTGTTGTCGCCTGTTGTTGTTGTGCCGCTGCTTGTTGTTGATGTTGTTGAGCTGCCTCTTGAACCGCCGGTTGATGAGTCGCCGCCGGCTGCATTGTTGTCACCGCTGTTGTCGGTATTAGCGTTGTTGTTGTCGCCGCCGTTGTTGTTATTGTCGCTACCGCTGTTGTTGTTATTGTCGCTGCCGCTGTCGTCTGTAATTCCAAGACGCTCTTTTGCAAGCTGGAGGGCGTCGTCATATTTCTTACCGTCCTCTGTTTCAACAGCAACGCCGGTTATTGAGCCGTTAGCCTCTACTGCATCGTAAACAGACTGAGCGTCGGTATTGCACTTCTCAATAGCAGTCTTGAGCTTATCGCTTGTTACATACTGCTCCTGAGTTGTGAGGTAGTTGATGATGAAGTTAGCAACTACGTCTGTACCGCTCTCTGTCGGGCAGAGAACTTCACCTACGAGGTCACCTATGGATGTAATTCCAAGGTGCGGACCTGCTTCAGATGTAGGTACTCCGTCCCAAGTTGTAGCGGCTGCTGTCTTGTTAGAATCCATAGGATTCTGAAGCATATTTTCGGGATCAGTTTTTGCTGTCTTTCCAATGCAGGCATCCGTCAAAACTGTATCGTATGTCTGCGGGCCGCCGGAAATGCTGAAGATAACCTCATCATATGGGCCGCTCGGAATGTCATAAACCCACTTGCCGTCTTCCTCGGTCATTTTCTCGTCTTTTGTCTGCCATTCTGCAAGTCCATCGCCCTTCGAGCTGTAAACGTGGCAATAAACGGCGCCCTTTCCAATCTCACTTGAAAAAGCGGAAGCCCACTTCTCAGGAATCTCCCAATAAACCTTGCCACCCTTGAATGACGGGCCGTCAGCCGCAGAAGCAGTTGTAGCGGCAACAGTAACCATTGATACAATCAACATTACGGCTACCAAAATGCTCATAAATTTCTTTGCCATTGTCAGTAATCCTCCTAAAAGTTTGTTTAAAGTGATTGAAGACATCCTTCAACACTGCAATTATACTACCAAAAAATTAAAACTGCAATAGTTTTGTTACAATTTTGTATTTTTCTTCGATGCACGAAGACAAAACAAATTACAGCATTTTTTGATTTTACAGCTTCCGCCCCAATATGAGGCGGAAGCTGACATTCAAACGACTAATATTGAATTACTCAATTATTTATCGGTTGTTTCTTTTCTTTTGCGAGCAAAGAATGCTACGCCAAGAGTTCCGATAAGGAGAGCCACAATTATAGAGATAACTGCCGTATTCTCCGAAGTATTTACTGTTCCGGCGTTGCTGTTGCCGCCATTTCCGTTAGCAGGAGCATTGGAAGAACCGCCGCCGCTGCCGCCGGCAGGATTTGTTGCGCCGCTCGGATCCTCTGTGCCCGGTGTGTCAGGAGATGTAGGAATTTCTACAGGTGTTCCCTCCGGCGGGATGTATGTGTAGTCCATATCATAATACGGGTTCTGAGCTTCGTCGTTCTCGTTAAGTACGAGGTTGCCGCTTTCATCAACAAGACCCTGGTTTGTACGCTCGCCTGTCTTAGGATCGAAGAACTTCCAGTTTACCAAAGCGTTCTTCTTTATAAGACCTGTAAGCGGATTCTCCTGCTCTTGCCAACCCCTTACATATGTGATACATCCGCAAAGGTCTGTTACGCCTGTTGCGTAATTGTCGTTGTAAACCGGGTCGTCATAATATTCGTCGGAATCATATACATCATCAGGAACAACATCCTTTGAGCCGAGAACATTGAACATAGCATCCTGAACCTTTATATCCTCTGTCTGGCTTGCTGCCGCAGCCTTGTCTTCTGTGTAACCCTCATCTGTCGGAAGTCCGGCGTCGATACCGTTGTTCCAAACTATAGCGTTTGCGTCTGATCTTACAACTGCAAAGTAAACATTGGCGCAGGTTGCCTCTGCCTCAGCGGTAAACTCATTGATTTCCTCTTCAGTTGCAGACGGATGCATTTCCTTATAGTAATTTACCTTATAATCAACAAGGTTTGTTGCAGGCTCGCCCGGCCAAGGTGTATTAGGATCATCTGTGCCGCCGTAGAACCAATAGAAGCCTATTTCGAAGCCCTCGTTCTTGTATCTCGCAATTGCAGGGTCAAGCCACTCATCCGGGGCAACAAAATAGTAAATCCTGTATAAGCCGTCCCAATCCGGTCTGTTCGGGTCAGAATCCTTAGAGGTATTAAGAATCATACCGTCAGGCATTGGTATACCCTTGTTTCTTCCGTATGCGTCTGTCGGAGGCTCTGTAGACTCATCTGTAGGAGCCTCTGTCGGGGCTTCTGTCGGAGCATCTGTGGGAGCGTCTGTCGGAGCATCTGTAGGAGCCTGAGTCGGAGGGTCTGTAGGAGCACCTGACGGAGCGTCTGTTGCCGGAGCAGATGTATCATCTGTAGGCTGCTCGTCTGTCGGATCCTGAGGGTCTGTAGCTATAGCTGCCTGAACCTTCTCTTCAAGATGATTGTCCGCTATAAACTGTCTTGCCTCAGCCTCGCACTGAGCCAACTCTTCATCGGTTGGGTTCGCATGAGCCTTTTTATAAGCGTCTATCTTACTTGATACAAAGTTTTCGATAACCTGATCTGCTGTTTCACCCGGAAGAAGCGAGCCCTTGATAACAGAGCCGTCTGGGCGAAGGTCTTTCTCAGGGTCGGGAACAAGGTTTCCGAGTGATGAAAGAACAAGGTGCGGACCTGAAGGAGTGCCCTCGCAGTATGCGGCAGGACCCTTCTTTGAGGAATCTACAGGATTCTCAAGATAAGCGTCTGTATCAAGAGTAAATGTCTTATTTATACATTCCGGATAAAGAGTAGTGTCATATGACTGTGCAGATATACCGCGGCCTGCATATGTGAAGATAACCATATCCCACTGCGGCTGCGAGCCGTCCTCTGCTTTTTCAGGAAGCTTTGCGATGTTAAACTCGTAAAGGCCATTGCCTAAATCGGTCATCTTTTCGTCATCCTGCTGCCATGCACTGTAGCTGCCGCCGCCGTTTACCCATATATGGGCAAAAACATAAACAGCTTTGTTTCCGATATCATCGATCCACTGTTGCGGCATTTGAAAATAAATCTTACCAATTGTGTCGGCAGCGCTTGTTGTAATTGCGCCAACACATGCCATTGTAATCAGCATCACTGCAACAAGCACGATGCTGACAATCTTTTTGCGCATTTCTTTCTCCTCCTAAAATAGAATTAAATTCCGAAGCAATGCACTACTTCAGTGTTATAATTATACTACACTAAAATTTAAATTTCAACCGATTTTTTTGTTTTATATGCTGTAAAAATACGAATTGTCTAAAAAGCATAAAGCCTGTAACTGTTTTGTAACAAAATGCACAAAGGATAATTCTTATTTAACAAAATATGCCCTTGACAATTTCATATAAAAACAAAAGGGGCAGTTCGCAAAGGATCCGCCCCAAAAATTTTTATTTTAGCTTAATTACTTAAGCTCTACCTCAGCGCCAACCTCTGTGAGCTTTGTCTTCATAGCCTCGGCATCGTCCTTAGAAACTGCCTCTTTAACAGTCTTAGGTGCGCCGTCAACAAGCTCCTTTGCCTCTTTAAGTCCAAGGCCTGTGATCTCGCGAACAACCTTTATAACCTTGATCTTCTCAGCACCGGCTGACTTTAAAACAACGTCAAACTCTGTTTTTTCCTCAGCAGCGGCAGCGCCTGCAGCAACAGGAGCAGCAGCAACCGCAACCGGAGCAGCGGCAGAAACGCCGAACTCCTCTTCAAGAGCCTTTACAAGCTCGCTAAGCTCAAGAACGGTAAGGTTCTTAACATCTTCAATTAACTGTGTAACTTTCTCTGACATAATTTTTACCTCCAAAATTAAATAAATATTTTTTTAATGTAATTGGGATTTATGCGCCCTTCTGCTGCGCAATTGCGTTTAAAACGCAAGCAAGACCTCTGATGTTTCCGTTAAGCACAGAAACGAAACCGCTGATTGGCGCATTGAGTCCGCCCAAAGCCTTTGCAACCAATACTTCCTTGCTTGGAAGCTTTGCAAGATCCTCTATCTCAGGTACGCTCAAAATACCGCCGTCAACATAACCGGACTTAACCTCAAAGCTTTTGTTGCCCTCCGCAAATTTGCAAAGGATCCTTGCGGCTGCAACATAGTCCTCATCGCTTGTTGCAATAGCCGTTGTGTTTTCAAGTACAGGCTCAAGACCGTCGATACCTGCGTCCTGAGCAGCTCTTTTTAAAAGAGTGTTCTTAACTACGGTGTATTGAACGCCTGCCTCTCGAAGCTCTTTTCTGAGCTTTGTGTCATCGGCGACATTTATTCCCTTGTAGTTTACAAGAACGCCGGCAACCGAGTTTTTCAGTCTGTCCGAAAGTTCTGCGACAACAGCCTTCTTCTGTTCAAGAATTTTCGCACTTGGCAAATTTATTCACCTCCGCCTTCACGATTGTGGATAAAGCTGCTTTTTCATAAAACAAGCCCCCCTGACATGCAGAGGGGCAGTATAATTTCAGATAAATAAAAATTTAGCTTAAAATTATGCTCCGAACCTCGGCAGGCAGGAAAATCCTTTATGCTTAAAGCACCTGCTGTCTTAGGAAAGAACAGCTTATGCCGAACACAGACCGAATAAAAACAAAGTCCTTATTCCGGCTGTGCGGCAATTGATATAATACCACAGGCATTTATGCCTGTCAAGTATTTTTTAATCAGCCCTCGGCGCCCTGTCCGCCAACCTTGTTCGGGTTGAGACGAATCGCCGGACCCATTGTGCTTGTTACGGCACATGATTTAATATACTGACCCTTTGCGGCAGCAGGCTTTGCCTTTACAATCGCGCCAAGCAATGTGTCAAAGTTTTCCTTGAGCTTATCCGCTCCAAAGGAAGCCTTGCCGATTGGGCAGTGGATAATGTTTGTCTTGTCAAGACGATATTCAATCTTACCTGCCTTTGCCTCTTTAACGGCTCTGGCAATATCCGGTGTAACCGTGCCTGCCTTTGGGTTTGGCATAAGTCCGCGCGGTCCGAGGATTTTACCAAGACGGCCCACAAGACCCATCATATCCGGCGTTGTAATGAGAACGTCAAAGTCCATCCAGTTTTCAGACTGAATTTTCTGCGTCATATCCTCTGCGCCGACAAAGTCAGCTCCTGCCTCCTGGGCAAGCTTTTCGTTATCGCCCTTGCAAATTGCAAGAACCTTAACATTTTTACCTGTACCGTTCGGTAGAACTATTGCACCTCTTACCTGCTGGTCTGCGTGACGGCTGTCAACACCGAGCTTTACATGAACCTCGATTGTTTCGTCAAACTTTGCCTTTGAGGTTTTAATGCAAAGATCCATAGCCTCTGCGGTATCATAAAATTTTGTCTTGTCAACAAGCTTTGCGCTCTCGACATATTTCTTTCCGTGTTTCATTGGTTTTCCTCCCTATTGAGTGGTAAAATCGGATTTAGTCCTCCCACCCGGGCTTAATCAATCGACAACTTCAATGCCCATGCTACGCGCTGTTCCGGCAATCATACTGATAGCCGAATCTACGTTAGCGGCATTTAAGTCAGGCATTTTCTGCTCTGCAATCTTTTTGACCTGCTCACGGGTAATCTTTGAGACCTTTGTCTTGTTAGGCACACCGGAGCCCTTTTCGATTCCGCATGCCTTTTTGATTAGTACAGCCGCAGGCGGCGTCTTTGTTACAAATGTAAAAGAACGGTCTGCATAAACTGTGATTACAACCGGAATTATAAGACCGGCGTCATTCTTTGTGCGCTCATTAAATTCCTTAGTAAACGCCATAATGTTTACGCCGTGCTGTCCGAGCGCCGGACCAACCGGCGGAGCCGGCGTAGCCTTTCCGGCAGGTATTTGCAGCTTAATAAAGCCTACTACCTTTTGAGCCATTTTTTTGCACCTCCAAAATTCGTGGTATTTTGCGGAGCGTTAAGATTTATTCGCTCCTCCCACAAGGGGCGTCGCCCCTCAGCAATAACACCCGCAGGTGATTACTAACAATTATTCTATCAGCTCTGCCTGGTCAAGCTCAAGCTCGGCGGCGGTGTCCCTGCCGAACATAGAAACCGTGACCCTGACATAGTTTTTCTCCGTGTCTATTTCCTCAACAACTCCGACAAAGTCCTCAAGCGGACCGTCCGTTATCCTTACGGAATCGCCGACGCTGTATGAAATTTCAACGGATTTTGTTTCAACGCCCATTCTCTCGACCTCTGCGTCCGTGAGAGGAATAGGCTCTGACGACGGGCCGACAAAGCCCGTGCAGCCGCGTATATTGCGAACAACATACCACGTTTCGTCAGTATATACCATTTTAATGAATACATATCCAGGGAAAACCTTGCGCTCAACCTCGCGTGACTTTGAATCTTCAATTTCGGTCACGGTTTCGGTCGGAACCTTAACCTCCCTGATTAAATCCTGAAGTCCCCTGTTTTCTACGGTTTTTTCAAGATTTGAAGCTACCTTGTTTTCATACCCGGAATAGGTATGAACAACATACCATTTTGCTTCGTCAGGCATTGTTATTCACCCTCTCCGTGTAAATTAGGTTGAACTTGTGTGCATTATAAGCCCAAGCAGAGCATACAATCCTCTGTCAAGACCAAAAATAATCAAACCGATTACAACGATTACCGCAATTACAATTCCCATATTTTTGAAAACTGTTCTTGGAGTCGGCCATGTAATCTTCTTGACCTCGCCCTTGCATTCACGGAAGTATTTAATAAGTCTTGAGAAAACGCCCGGCTTTTTTGTCTTGCCGGAGGACGCTTTTTTGTCTGTCTTTTTCTCGGCACTTTTTTCAGCCATTTTTTAAAACCCTCCGCTTAATTATTTTGTTTCCTTATGAAGAGTATGCTTTTTGCAGAATCGGCAATACTTGTTCATCTCAAGTCTGTCGGGATCATTCTTTTTATTCTTCATAGTGTTGTAGTTGCGCTGCTTGCACTCTGTGCAGGCCATTGTAATTTTAACTCTCATTAACGGCACCTCCGATTTTCGGATTATTATTGTTGCGCCGATTATTCAATCGGCATCGAAGCCTCCCTCAAAAAGGGCAAAAAAATAAACCCCTTTTTACGAGGTAAAACTATTTTAACACAGGCAGAGCGTATAGTCAAGAGCTTTTTGAACAAATTTTTCATAAAATTTGTCATGCGCATTTAAAGCCGCGGCACAAATCGAGCGGCAATGCCGAAGAAAAAGCCCGCTGCATAGTGTCCGCGCCCTCAAGGAAGCTTAAGCTCCGCTGAGGGCGCGGACAATTTCAGGCTGTTTTACATTGATTCGGGGGCTGTTATCTTAAGCATATCAAGCACGTTCTTTATAACGCTTTTAACGGCGATACAAAGCGTAAGTCTTGCCTGCAAAAGTCCTTCCTCGCTGCCCTTTATTCTGCACGCATTATAAAATTTATGGAAAAGCGAGGCAAGCTGCAGCACAAATCTTGTAACCTTTGTGGGGTCATATTCCCTTGCCGCCGCCGTGATTTCGTTTGTGTATGACGCAAGATGATGTATGAGCTCCTTCTCCTCCGGCGCCGTAAGCAGACAAAGCTCTTCATCGCTGCATTTTCTCACCTCAACGCCGTCCTGCTTCATCGCCTTTATGACAGAGCAAATTCTCGCGTGGGCATATTGAACGTAATACACGGGATTTTGGCTGTCCTGCGCAACCGCCAGATCAAGGTCAAAATCCATCTGCGTGTTAGCCTCACGCATATTAAAGATAAATCTTGCGGCATCAACGGGAACCTCCTCAAGCAGCGTTTCAAGTGTTATCGCCTTGCCGCTGCGCTTTGAAAGCTTATAGGTTTCACCGTCCTTAACAAGACGAACCATCTGCATAATTATCATATCAAGGCGGCTTGAATCAACTCCCAGCGCTTCCATCGACGCCTTCATTCTCGGAATATATCCGTGATGGTCGGCACCGAGGACATCTATAGCCGTGTCAAAGCCGCGCGTTACAAGCTTATTATAGTGGTATGCTATGTCCGGCACAAGATATGTCGGGATACCGTTGGCGCGCACCAGAACCCTGTCCTTTTCCTCGCCGAAGTCGGTTGTTTTAAACCAGAGAGCGCCGTCCTGCTCATAGGTATGTCCGCTTGCCTTCAGCTTTTCTATTATGTCCGCAACGGCGCCGCTGTTGTGCAGGCTGCTTTCAAGGAACCAGTTATCATAGGTTATGCGGTATTTTTCAAGGTCGTCCCTCAGCTTTTGTATATTAATAGGAAGGGCATAGTCGCAAAGCGCCTGTCTGCGCTGTTGGCTGTCGGCGTTTACATATTTATCGCCGTTTATTTCGGCAAACGCCCTTGCGTGATTTGTTATATCCTCGCCGAGATAGGCGTCCTGCGGCATTTCAACGTCATCCTTATAAAGCTGCAAATAACGGGCCTCAAGCGAGGTTTTGAATTTTTCTATCTGATTGCCGGCGTCGTTTACATAAAATTCTCTTGAAACGTCATAGCCTGCCGCGGACAAAACGGACGCAAGGCAATCTCCGAGCGCTCCGCCCCTTGCGTTTCCTATGTGCATAGGGCCGGTCGGATTTGCCGACACAAATTCAACAAGAACCTTTTTCCCCTTGCCGTAGTCGCTTCTGCCGTAATTTTCGCCCTTTTCCCCTATTTCCTTTAATACGTCGGCATAATACCTTGGAGAAAGAACAAAATTTATAAAGCCCGGCCCTGCCGAAGCACAGCTTTCGGCGTATGTTTTTTCAAGATTTATATTACCTGTTATCGCTTCCGCGATTTTAAACGGCGGCATTCTGAAGGTTCTTGCGCAAACCATCGCCGCGTTTGTCGCCAAATCTCCGTGGCTTCTGTCGGAGGGTGTTTCAATTATAAACTCCGGCAGCTCCTCATAGGCGGGAAGCTCGCCCTTTTCGACCGCCCTGTCAAGCGAGGCTTTTATTTCCTGCATAAGCTCCTCGGAGGCTATGCTTGCTGTTTGTGACATATTTTATCTTCCTTTTCTTTATTATTTATAGGTATACGGTCTGTTAAGCCGGCTTATATCCCTTTAACCGACGTCCGCACCGCTTTCTTCGATTTTTTTAAGCTCTATAATAAACTCGTTTTCGCTGCCGAAATTCCCGTTAAAATCAAGCGAATAAACCGCTCTGAGGCTGCCGCCGCGTTTGTTGAGGCTTTCCTCTATCACGCTTGTATAAACCTTTATAAGCATATCTCCATATGGGGTCTGATAATAGCACTGGTGCTGTCTTTCAAGCTCAAGCATAAGCTGGCTTTGATATTCCCCTTCTCTTATAATCGAAACAAGCTCTCCCTCTTCTATCTTTACAACGGTATTTCTTTCGCTCTCATTATCCTGATCCTCGACATATTCCTTATAATATATGTATTTTATTCCGTCCTTTTCCTCATAGTGACCGGTCGTTTCTACCTCTATAGAGTTACTTTCGCCGTCAACCTCCTGCTTGCCCGTTATTTTTATTAAATAATCTCTTACTAAATCATCCATATTTCCTTTTTCCTTTTAATATTGTTCTATATCTATCTGTGTTACATCGTCGTCCATATCTCTGTCAAGGAACATTCCCGCAAGATATGAAAAGCCGTCGGGAGTGTCGCTTACATAAAAGCTGCTCTTGCCAGGCTTCGAGCTTTCGCTGAGTAAGCCCTTTTCCTTTAGTATCTCGGCTGTGTAAAGCGCCGTCTCCCTGCCGGAATCGACAAGCGCAACCGCGCTGCCCATTACTTTTGAAATCACCTTTTTAAGTATAGGGTAATGGGTGCATCCGAGTATTATAGTGTCAACCCCGATCTCCTTGAATTTATTAAGATACCTTTCTACAACCATAACGACTATCGGGTCGTCCTCCGATATAAATCCGTTTTCAACAAGCGGCACAAAAAGAGGGCAGTCCTGCTGATATACGCTTATGCTTTTGTCGAGCGCCTCTATCTCCCTCTTATACGAATTGCTGCCTATAGTCGCGCTTGTGCCGATTACGCCGATTTTCCCGTTTTTTGTAAGCTTTGTCGCCGCTTTTGCGGTCGGGCGCACAACTCCCGTAAACGGCACCTCTATTTTTCCGCCGAGGTCGCCTGCAACCGAACTGACTGTTCCGCACGCCGCAATTATAAACTTTACGTTTCTTGAAAGCAGAAAATTCGCATCCTGCTGAGCGTATTTTATAATTGTGCTTTTACTTCGGTTTCCATACGGAACTCTGCCGGTATCCCCGAAATAAACAATATCCTCATAAGGCAAAGCGTTCAAAAGCTCTTTTACAGCCGTAAGACCGCCGAGTCCGGAATCGAAAACACCGATCGGTTTTTTCGACATTGCCGCTCATCCCCTTATATTTATCAAAAATTATGAAAGAGCAGAATACACCTTGGCAGGCTTAAAACGCACTGCCGCTGTTTATATCAGCGCTTTCTTAAATATATTACCACATTTTCTCTCTTCTTTCAATTAGAAAAAAACGCTTATGTATGTTGAGTTTTTGTAAACAAAATTAAAAAGTAGTGACAAAATGAAAAATAACAGTTATAATATGGTTTGTAAATTTAAAATTGCGATAAAAATACGTGAGGAATGATAATATGACGGTCAATGAAGCTTATGAGCTTATTTGCTCAAGAGTACAGGAGGTTATTGAGCCTCAGGGATTTTCAAAGCTGAACATTTCAAATGCGGAGGAAAACGAAATCGTTTCCTTATACGCAAATGACGTAACAGCATATTCTATTATTTATTATTCGGATAAAATGCTGATGGTTCTTGAAAGCTGCGCTATGACGGACGAAGGTCCCGACAACGAATGGAGATCGCTTGCAACATGGATGTTCGACCCCGAAACAAACGATAAAAAAGACGCAACAAGCATTGCAAACGATTTTATATCCACAATAAGCGCTCCGTCAAGACAAAGGACGCAAAGACAAACAAAAAAGAAAAAGAGAGACGAGGACGGAAACGTAGATCCTCTGTTTATGTTTAAAAGGCTCGTAACGGTTTTTCCGGAACTAAAGGATGAAATCTTTTCAGAGGAGGACTGCTACTCCCCGTTCCGTTCAGTGACGTTCGCAAAGGCGTCGGTTGTGCCGAAGATAAACGAGCTGTTGTCCTCCGGCAACAAGCAGCAGATAGAAAAGCTTGGCGCAATTCTCAACGCGCAGTATAAAAACGGGGATATGGACTGCCGCTCGGTTATAACTATAGTATTGCTAAACGGGATAAGCGGCGGACAAAACGAGGAAAGAATGGAAGCAGCCCTTGACGACACTCTTGCAAAGGCATGGAAGCACGCAAAGCGCTACAGAGGAAAGAATGTAAAGCCGGAAAAGCCGAAAAAGCAGTCAAGGCTGAAAAAGTATGCCGAAAACTTAAACGAAACAAGGTAAGCCGCTCGGCTTTAATAAAAATCATTACTTTAAAACCGAAGCAGCGCACAATAAGCGCTGCTTTCAGCCTGTCGAAAAAGCGGTTTTGTCCATGTAATCCTTGGACCGCAGTCAGCACTGCTAAGCAGTGGGACTGCTGCTTAAGATTTTATTTTTTTTGCAGGAGAAGCTTCGCTTCTCCTGCACCTCATCATTCTCGAACAAGGAATTTTACTTAAATAAGATTTTACACCCGTAAATTAGTTTAGTAGAACGAATTTAAACTAAAAAATTCTATCAAAGAGGAAGTGGGGACTTACGGTGGTCATCAGCTCAACATTGAAAACCAAATTTTAAAGCCGTAGCAGGCGATAACTTATCAAAAATAGGTTTATCGACAAACTCGAAGCAACGCACAATAAGCGCTGCTTCGGTTTTTTTATTCTTATTATTTAAATCACTCAAGCGGTCAGCCCCAAGACAAATGTCTTGGGGCTGACCGCTTGTTATGTGAATTAAAAAGGATAGGGCAAATCAATCGGTGTCAGGATTTTGCAAAGCGTCGCAGCCTGTTTCGCCTGTGCGAACCTTTACTACATCGAGCACCTCGTATACAAATATCTTACCGTCGCCGATATGACCCGTATAAAGAGCCTTTACAGCCGTGTCTATAACCTGCTTTACAGGAACAGTGCATACAACTATCTCGACCTGAACCTTCGGCAGGAGATTTACCTCAACAGGAACGCCTCTGTAAAATTCCGGCTTACCCTTCTGAACACCGTAGCCGAGAACCTGAGTAACCGTCATACCGGATACTCCTATTTCGTTCAACGCCGACTTCAACTCGTCAAACTTATTCTGTCTGCATACAATATCAATTTTTGTAAGCTTCTTTCCGTCCGGGTTGCTGTAAACCGACTCATTGTTAACATGTACCGGAACGGCAGCGGCAACGGGAGCCAAAACCTCTTTTGCATCTGCTGAGCTGAGCGAAAGCGTGCTCGGCATAAAGTCCGCATAAGAGCTTGCAATGCCGTGCTCTGTGCTGTCAAGTCCTGAAAGCTCCTCTTCCCTTGAGGCTCTCAGACCTACAGTGTGCTTTATAACCTGGAATGTTATTGTCATTGTTACGATTGTAAACGCCGCAACGCATACGATACCGAGCGCCTGTATTCCAAGCTGACGGAAGCCGCCGCCGTAAAACAGACCGATTACTCCGTCCTGTCCTTTGCCGGTTGCAAAAAGACCGACGGCAAGGGTTCCCCATATTCCGTTTACACCATGAACGGCTACTGCGCCGACCGGGTCGTCTACCTTAAGCTTTATGTCTATAAATTCAACCGCAACTACTACAAGAATACCTGCAACAAGACCGATTATCGCGGCGCCGAGAGCGTCAACGTCAGCGCACGGAGCAGTTACCGCAACAAGTCCGGCAAGAGAGCCGTTAAGCGACATTGAAACATCGGGCTTTCCGTTCTTTATCCAAGTGAATATCATAGTCGCGCATGTTGCAACGGCAGGAGCGATAGTTGTAGTTAAGAATATCTGACCCAAATTGTCAGTAGTCGCCGCCGCGGCGCCGTTAAATCCGTACCAGCCAAACCACAAAATGAATACGCCGAGCGCGCCAAGCGTAAGGCTGTGACCGGGAATCGCGTGTACCTTGCCGCTTTTGCTGTATTTTCCAATACGAGGTCCAAGAATTATTGCGCCTATCAGCGCCGATATTCCGCCGACCATATGGATTGCGCAGGAGCCTGCAAAATCAAGGAAGCCTAAGTCTGAAAGCCAGCCGCCGCCCCATATCCAGTGCGCCTCGATCGGATAAACAACAGCGGAAATAACTACCGAATAAATACAGTATGAAAGAAACTTGGTTCTCTCCGCCATAGCGCCCGAAACGATTGTAGCCGCCGTAGCGCAAAATACCATATTAAATACAAAATTGTGCCACGGGAAATTTGAAAAGTCCGTGAAAATCTGAAGATCCGGCTTTCCGATAAGTCCAAAGAATGCGTTTTCACCGCATAGCAGCCCAAAGCCCAAAACCATAAACACAACGGTGCCAAGGCAAAAATCCATAAGATTTTTCATTATTATGTTCGCCGCATTTTTGGCTCTTGTAAAACCTGTTTCAACCATTGCAAAGCCGCACTGCATAAAGAAAACGAGCGCTGCACCAATCAAAAACCACACGCCTTCTGTGCCAAAGATCGTTGAATTGACGGCATTCATAATTTCATCCATTATATTTTCCCCCTTAAAAATAAATATAAGAAAGGCGTACAACGGTTTTTCACTTCCTTAAAAAACCGCTGCACGCCTTTGTGCATAAATCAATAATTTTTAGATGCTGAAGAGCATATCGCCGTATGACGGATACGGCCAATATTCGGAGGATACATTTACCTCCATCTCATCGCCGACAGCGCGAAGCTCCGACATTGCCGCAAATACCGTTCCCTGATAGAAATCGGCAAGAGCCTGAACTCCCTCAATATCCTTAGCCTTGATAAGAGCCTCTTCAAGAGCCGTTATTTTACGCGCAAAGCACGAAAGCAGCTTTGAAAGCTTTTCAGCAAGCTCTATTTCAACGTCGCAAGGAATGCTCTCCGACAACGTCTTCTTTGAAAGAGCCGTGTCGGTAAGCTCTCTTACATAAGCCGATACTGCCGGTAAAATGTCCTTCTTTGACATATCAAGCATTGTTTCAGCCTCAATGTTGATAACCTTTGAGTAGTTCTCAAGCATTATCTCATATCTTGCATTAAGCTCCTTCTTGGTGTAAACCTTATGCTTTTCAAACAGAGAGATATTCTTGTCTGTGAGGTATCTGCTGAACGCCTCCGGCGTTGAGCGAAGATTTGAAAGGCCTCTCCTTTCAGCCTCCGCTACCCACTCGTCGGTATAGTTGTCGCCGTTGAATATAATCCTTTGATGCTCCGTAAACGCCTTTTTGATAAGACCCTTAACCGCGCTGTCAAAGTCGTCTGCCTTTTCAAGCTCATCGGCAAACAGAGAAATCTCCTCGGCAACTATTGTGTTTAGCATTACGTTCGGGCAAGCTATGTTCAATGCCGAGCCGAGGCTGCGGAACTCAAACTTGTTGCCGGTGAAGGCGAACGGTGACGTACGGTTTCTGTCTGTTGTATCCTTTACAAAGTCAGGAAGAACATTTGAACCGAGCTGCATTTTGCGTCTGTCGTCGGCAGAATATTTCGTGCCCTCTACTATTGAATCTATGATAGCCTGAAGCTCGTCGCCAAGGAACATTGAAATTATAGCCGGCGGAGCCTCGTTAGCTCCAAGACGGTGGTCGTTTCCTGCGCTTGCGACAGAAATTCTCAAAAGCTCCTGATATTCGTCAACGCCCTTTACTACCGCCGCAAGGAAGAGAAGGAACTGTGTGTTTTCAGCAGGATTCTTGCCCGGATTTAAAAGGTTTTTGCCTGTGTTTGTGGATATTGACCAGTTGTTGTGCTTACCGCTTCCGTTTACTCCCGCAAACGGCTTTTCGTGAAGCAGGCAAACCATACCGTGCTTTTCAGCCGTTTTCTTCATAATCTCCATTGTAAGCTGATTATGGTCGGTAGCAAGGTTTGTCGTTGTAAATATAGGCGCAAGCTCGTGCTGCGCGGGCGCAACCTCGTTATGCTTTGTCTTTGCCAATATTCCAAGCTTCCAAAGCTCACGGTCAAGGTCAGCCATAAACTCAACTACCCTCGGTCTTATAACTCCGAAGTAGTGATCCTCAAGCTCCTGTCCCTTTGGCGCCTTTGCGCCGAACAGGGTTCTGCCTGTATAAATCAAATCCTTTCTCTGCTCGTAAAGCTCTTTGTCTATAAGGAAATATTCCTGCTCAGGGCCGACTGTTGTAACAACTCTTGTTGTCTCCTCATCGCCGAAGAGCCTTAAAACTCTTACTGCCTCATCGCTTATTCTTTCCATTGAGCGCAAAAGCGGAGTCTTTTTATCAAGCACCTCGCCCGTATATGAGCAAAACGCGGTTGGAATGCACAGTGTGCCGTCCTTGATAAACGCGTATGAGGTCGGGTCCCACGCGGTATAGCCCCTTGCCTCAAAGGTTGCCCTTATTCCTCCGGAAGGAAACGAGGACGCGTCAGGCTCGCCCTTAATAAGCTCTTTGCCCGAAAACTCCATTATTACCCTGCCGTCATCGGTCGGATTTATAAAGCTGTCGTGCTTTTCCGCCGTAATGCCTGTCATAGGCTGGAACCAATGCGTGTAGTGTGTAGCACCTCTTTCAACCGCCCAGTCCTTCATCGCGTTGGCAACGATGTTAGCTACGTTTAAATCGAGCACGTCGCCGTCTTGAATGGTTTTCTTGAGCGCCTTGTAGGTCTGCTTCGGCAAACGCTCCTTCATTGTCGCGTCGTCAAATACAAGACTGCCGAAGATTTCAGGAACACTAAACTCTGTGGTCATTTCAAAACTCTCCTATCCTGTAAATAATTGTTTAAAAACAAAAAGACGCTAAGAACCCGCAGGCTCTCAGCGTCTTTGCTGTGTTTCTGCTGTAAAGTATATCTCACCGAATCGTTTTTGTCAACTGATTTTTTAAATCTTGCAGGATATTTTTAATTTTCCTGCATTTTTACGCTTGAACAATCCTTATTTTTAGCATTTTTGTAGATTTTTCACAAGTGCTCCACATAAATATTGCAAATCCTCTTTGCGGCTCTGCACTATATTATCATATTCGAAATTAATTCAGCCGTTACCGGCAGAATATCTGACGCAAAGAAAATGTTTTACAGTGCATAATATTTATTTTTTATTGATTAAATGATTTTTTAAAAAAATTCTCCAAAATTTCAATTTTTTTAAAAACTTGACGTCATTATGTCAAGTTCCTGTCTTTTTGCCTGTATATTGCAGGGATTTATCCTGCAATATACGCAAAGGAGTTTTTCTATTGATAAGGGAAAAAACGCTTAACAAAAGGGAGCGGCTTTTTTGCCGCTGGTACTGCGCTACAGGAAATCCGCGCGAGGCGGCTGTGAGAGCCGGTTATACCGAAGCTCCCGAAGAAAAGGGGCTTGAGCTTTTATCAAAGGAGCATATTTTGAAAAAGCTTAAGGGCGAGCTTGAGTGCGAGCGCGAGCTTTTGAGGGTAAAGGCGGTAAAGGGTCTTGAAAGGATAGCCTTTGGCAGCGTTTCGGATTCGGTCAGGCTGATATGCGATGAAAGCATAACAGCAGCCGAGCTTGAGCATCTCGATTTATTTATGATAAGCGAGATAAAAAAGCCGAAGGACGGAGCAATGGAGATAAAGTTTTTCGACCGTCTTAAAGCCCTTGAGAGGCTCGCGCAGGAATCGGACGGAAGCTCAGACTGCGCAGCGCCGTTATACCGCGCGCTTAACGACGCGGCTAAAGCAATAAAAGGCACCGAGGTGCAGGAAGATGAATTTTAACACCTTCTCAGAAAAACAGCTGTGCGCGTTAAGCTGGTGGTGCAGGGAAAGCAGACTTAAAAATCACGACGCCATTATTTGCGACGGTGCGGTAAGAAGCGGAAAAACGGTTTGTATGAGCATTTCATTTATATTCTGGTCTCTCTACGCTTTTTGCGAAAAGGACTTTGCCATATGCGGCAAAACTGTAAGGGGAGTAAGACGGAATGTTATAACGCCTCTGGTTTCTATACTTAAAGAGCTTGGCTTTACGGTGAACGAAAGACTGTCTGCAAATATGCTTGAGATTTCGATAGGCTCTGTAAAAAACAGATTTTATCTGTTTGGCGGCCGCGACGAAAGCTCGGCTTCGCTTATTCAGGGAATAACGCTTGCGGGAGTTCTTTTTGACGAGGTTGCTCTTATGCCGCGTTCGTTTGTCGAACAGGCTATTGCACGCTGTTCCGTAACCGGCTCAAAATTCTGGTTCAACTGCAATCCCGAACATCCCGGTCACTGGTTCTACCGTGAATGGATATTAAAGCGCGCGGAAAAAAACGCGTTATATCTTCATTTTAAAATGGACGATAATCCGTCGTTGTCAAAGGAAATGCTGCAAAGATATAAAAGCCTCTATTCCGGCTCGTTTTATCAAAGATTTGTCGAGGGAAAATGGGTCGCGGCTCAAGGTGCCGTATATCCGTTTATGACAAAGGATATGTTCGTCCCCGTGCCTGAGTGCAGCTTTGAGGATTATGCGGTATCCTGCGACTACGGCACGGTAAATCCGGCGTCGTTCGGGCTTTGGGGACTTTACGGCGGAGTGTGGTACAGAATAGACGAATACTATTTTTCATCGCGCCGTAACGGTTATCAGAGAACCGACGAGGAGCATTATTCGGCGCTTGAACAGCTGTGCAGCGGCAAAAAAATATCCGCAATCACCGTAGACCCGTCTGCCGCAAGCTTTATAGAGGTTATAAAGCGGCACGGAAAATTTGAAGTAGTTCCGGCAAAAAACAATGTTCTTGACGGCATAAGAGAAACGGCGGCGGCTCTAAAGAGTAAAAAAATAGTAATCTGCAAAAATTGCAGGGATTCTATTCGTGAGTTTTCTCTATACCGCTGGAACGAAAACAGCATAAGCGATTCCCCTATCAAGGAAAACGACCATGCAATGGATGACATAAGATATTTTGTCACAACTCTTTCGGCAGGCGGATATGATGAGTTTTTCGCAGTTACAGCCGAAAGATAAAGGAGGCTTGAGGTGAAATTATTTAAAAAAGGCAATGACCGCAGCGACTTCTGCGCCGTTCAAACTGCCGAGAGCTTTTCGGGCAGGCGTTCACTTTCAATGCTTGCCTCTTTTTCACAGGACAATATGGAAAGACGTCTTTACAGCGCCCTGCGGGAGTCTGTTCCGATTATAAACGGAGCAATTGACAAAATAGTAAGGCTTACGGGAGGCTTTCAGGTAAGCTGCAAAAGCAAGGCTGCCGAAAAAGCACTTTCGGATTTTCTCAAGAATGTAATGGTCGGCGCAAACAGCAGGGGTATTTCCTGCTTTGTTACGTCATACCTTAATCAGCTTTTAACCTACGGCACGGCGGTTGCCGAGATAGTGCCGTATAAGGATAAAAGCGGGATAGCCGCCCTTTACATTGCAAATCTTGACGATGTTGAGCTGAGACACGGAAGCAGTCCTCTTGATTTGAATGTATATACAAAAAGGTCAGGAAGCAGCGTTCCCGTTTCAAACCCTTCGCTTATACTCCAAAGCTCGCTTAACCCCGAACCCGGTCAATTATACGGCACATCCATTTTAAAGGGACTGCCGTTTGTAAGCGATATATTGCTTAAAATATTCAACACGATCGGAGAAAACTGGGAGCGCGTCGGAAACGTGCGCTTTGCTGTAAGCTGCAGCTCAAACGGCGGCAACGCAAAGGAAAGAGCACAGCAGATAGCACGGCAATGGAGCCTTGCTATGAGCGACAAGGAACGGACTAAGGATTTTATAAGCGTCGGCGATGTTTCTATAAAGGTTATCGGAGCCGACAACCAGATACTCGACAGCGACGTTCCTGTCAGGCAAATTCTTGAGCAAATTGTGGCAAGGCTTTCTATCCCTCCGTTTTTGCTTGGTCTGTCATGGTCGACAACGGAGAGAATGGCGGCGCAGCAATGCGACATACTCACAAGCGAGCTTGAATGGTACAGAGAGCTTTTAAGCCCGGTGATTGAAAAAATATGCCGAGTGTTCCTGTGGCTCAACGGCTTTGACGACGGGTATGAAATCCAGTGGAACAATATTAATCTTCAGGATGAAACGCAGCTTGCTCAGGCAAGGCTGTGGAACGCGCAGGCGCTTGAAATTGAATTACGCAATGCGGAGGTGATGAAAAACGGACAACGGCAGAATAATTAAAAAAAGCGAAATAAGCGGCGAAGAGCTTGAGCTTATCAATAAATATACAAAACGGCAGATGAACGAAGACGAGCTTTACACCTTTTCTCTTATTCTTTGCGACAACGAGATAGACAGGGATATGGAGCAGTTTCCGACGGAGGAGCTTGAAAAAATAGCGCTGCTTTTCACAGGCAAAACCGGTATTTTTGACCACAACCCAAAGGCGGAAAATCAATGCGCAAGAATTTACCGCTGTGCTGTTGAAAAAGACAGCCCGAAAAGGACAAGCGTCGGCGAGGAATACGCGTGCGTAAGAGCGGACGCATATATCCCGAAAAACGACAACACCAATCACCTTATAAGCGATATTGATTCGGGAATTAAAAAAGAGGTCAGCATAGGCTGTGCCGCAAGGGCTACCGTTTGTTCCATATGCGGGCACGATATTAACGGCCCCGAATGTGTCCATAAAAAGGGACAGATATATGACGATGCTCTTTGCTACGGAAAAATCGAAGATATTTACGACGCATACGAATGGAGCTTTGTTGCTGTTCCGGCACAAAAGAACGCCGGAGTTATAAAAAGCTATAATATGGAGGTCGATTTATTGGACAGTTTATCGAAAAAGCTCGAATTGCAGGGCGGACTTTATTTAAGCGACAAGGAAAGGCTTGAGCTTTTAGGCTACATCAACGGGCTTAAAAAGCTGTCGGCCGACGGCGAACTCTACCGCAAGCAGCTTGCAAACGATATTTTAAAGCTTAACGCATTCAGCCAAAACGGAGTTGCTCCCGGCGTTTTATCCTCGGTCATTGAGAGAATGACGGTGGACGAGCTCAAGGCGTTTAAGGCAGCGTTTGAAAAGAACGAGGCGGAGGCGCAGCTTGCTCCGTCTAAAAACGAACAGCGAAACAAGATATGTGACGAATACATTATTTAAACGAAAGGGTTGATAATATGACTGCAAATTACCAAGGACTTAACAGAGAGGTTATAACGATTAAGTGCAATTCAAATGTAAACGCTCCCGGTCAGCTTGTTAAGCTTAGCGATAACGGCATTGTATCAAAGTGCGGCGACGGCGATACGCCCATAGGTCTTGTGCTTAACGTAAGAAACGGCTATGCCGCCGTTCAGATAAGCGGATATATGGAAATACCGCACAACGGGACGTTGAATGCTGGTTATCAAAAAATAGGCGCATCAGGAGATAAAGAGCTGAAGCTCAGCGCCGAAAGCGAAAAGCAGGTTCTTGTTTTGGACGCCTCAAATTCCACTCTCAGATTTATTTTTTAAGGAGGAGAATATATGTCTAATTATGAAGCAATCAAAATTGACAAAAGCATGTACTCAAAAAGCGGCAAAAATCTTTCACAGGTGCTTGAGGAGCTTGACCCGTCGTCAGCCTATAAGGGCACGGAGCTTGACGGAACGGACGCTTTCCAGCGTCAGCTTAAGCGCTTTGACATAAAGGTAAAGGGCAAAAACAGCGATATGGTTGAAAAATTCTTTCAAACCTCAAGCTCTGCCGCCCTCTTTCCCGAATATGTAAGGCGAGCCGTATTTACGGGAGCCGAACAGGGAAATGTTATAAACGACATTGTCGCGACGACCACAAGAATAGACGGTCTTGACTACCGCAGCATTGTGTCGGACCCGTTTGACGACAGCCACGCCCTTGAGGTTGTTGCGGAGGGCGCGTTCATTCCTGAAACGAAGGTAAAAATTCAGGATAATCTTGTTAAGCTGAACAAAAGAGGCAGAATGCTTGTTGCGTCCTATGAGGCTTTGCGTTTCCAGCGCCTTGACGTATTCACAGTAACTCTGCGCCAAATTGGGGCATACATAGGCAGAATGCAGTTAAACGACGCGGTTGACGTTCTTATAAACGGCGACGGCAACAACAACGCCGCAAGCGTAATACCCGTATCCTCATCCGGCAAGCTCACCTACAACGACCTTATAAAGCTTTGGGGTGAATTTGCGCCTTATGAGCTTAACACAATGCTCGCTTCCACATCCGCAATAAAGGCAATACTTGCTCTGCCCGAAATGCAGGATTCAAGAGCAGGTCTTGATTTTCACGGAAGCGGCAAGCTTATCACCCCTATGGGCGCAACTCTTATACACGTTCCCTCAATCCCCGAGTCGAAGATTATTGCGCTTGACAAAAACTGTGCGCTTGAAATGGTGCAGTCCGGCGATATAATCACGGATTATGACAAGCTTATAGACCACCAGCTTGAAAGAGCCGCAATCACCTGCACCTCCGGCTTCGCGAAGCTGTTTGCCGATGCGGTTAAGGTAATGACTATTTAAAAAGGAGGGCGGCGGAGATGGATCTTGACACTATTTTTTCACGGTTTTTATTCCTTTGCAATCTGTCCCCGGAGGATGGCGATAATTACCGCTTTCTTTGCAATGACGCATCGGAGTATTTAATATCTATCGCAAAAAGCAAGGACGCCGTAAATGAAAACGAAGCCGGCTTTTGCACCGCTGCCGCCGCCCTCGCCGCCCTTAATTATTTTATGCTTAAGAACGGCGAGGCAGTATCATCCTTTACTGCCGGCGATGTTTCGCTCCGGCTTGAAGCAAACGGAGCAAACGCCGGCTTGAGGGAATATTTTGCCGAATGTATTAAAAGGATAAGACCTCTGCTAAGAGATGATTCCTTTATATTCGAGGCGGTGTGATATGTATAATTCAAAAATAATCGGAGACCTCATACGCAGATACGGCTGTAATATTAATGTAACAAACGGCGATAAAAGCAAAAGCTATAACGCATTTATACAGCCGCTGAGATACAAAAATAAAATATATCTCGACGGCACGGCTCTGTCGCAGGGTATGTACGACGGCTCGCATTCTCTATTGATAGCGCCGCCTGAGCTTGAGCTTAATCAGCCGCTTGACGATTATGTGATAGAATGCGCCTCTATGGGCAGGCGTTTTTGCGTAAGAAAGTTTGATATATATTATTTTAACGACCGTCCGATATACGTTTGGGCAATCCTCGGAAGCTACAGCGAAACGGAGGTGCCTTGATGGAATATAAAAATGCAGCAGAGATTATCAAGCGCTCCGTTTTGGAATGCGAAAAGCTGAGCGGATGCCGAATTACAGACGCTTTTCCGCCCGAAGGCGCAGATAATCCCGTTAAACAGGCAATATGCGCCGTTGGAGTACTCAGCGCTCAGACAAAAAGCATTGTAAACGGTGAAACAAACAGACAAGCAGGCTCTCAGCTGAGCCTGTTTGCCGATATTTATACTCCGGCTTCTCTTGGCGGAACACATTGCTCCGACTGCGCCCTTGCTCTTGCAAATTCTCTGCGTTTATCACAAGGCACATATTCAATAGAGATAAATACCGGGCGCTGCGAGTTTGTAAGCAGCTGCCGCGCATATAAAACAAGGGTCGTTTTTCAGTTCGGCAGTCTTTCGCAAAATGAGCAGTATTCCGATTTGGGGCTTGCCGTTAACATTTTAATAAACGGCTCGCCTTATATATGCAGAAGCATTATTTATAAAAGCGTGCCGCTTGAAAGCTGTGTTGAAAGCTACGGCGAGGCGTACTCTACAGTCTTTTATCGCGGAAGTAAAAAAGTGGAGGCTGTAATTGAAAGATACACAACGGACAACCAAAAAACGCTTGAGGGCATAGAGCATCCCTTTACGCTTGAGAGTGAATCTAAGCACGGCAAAGTCCTGAGCGAATGCGCTGTTTTGGAGTATGAAAGAAACGAAGAGGGCCTTGAGCGTGTAAAAATCATAGGAAAGGATGAGCAGCAATGAATCAAAGTACAGCAAGCACAGACAATATAAGCGCGGATGAAAGCGAGCTTGCCGAAATAATCAGCGAAGTCCTTGAACGTGACAGTCGGCGTTATTCGGGCTTCAGGGAAACGGAGGCAAAGCCGTGAAAAATTTTACCGAAATGAAGTTTGGCGAATACACGTTTTTGCATAATCCGAAAAGCATCTCCTTTTCAAATAAGCTAAACGGCGTAAAGAATATTTATCCGTATCAATGCTCAAATTACAGCGCGCTTATTACAGACAACACCGTCATAAGCGGAAACGGCAAAATAACAGGCGACAACCGTTTTTACAAGTTGCTTTCGCTTCTTGAGTGCCTTGACGGCAATGAAAGGCTCCTCTCAATTTCACCCTTTCCATCTGTAAGAGCGGTGCTGACAAGCCTTGATTACACGATCGGCGCCGAGGACGGAGTAATTGAAATAAGCTTTGTATTCACCTGTTCGACGTCTAAAGCCGCAACGGACGACACATTGCCGTTGAGCGTTACAGCCGATGGTGAGGAAACGCTGTGGGATATAAGCTATAAATACAATATTCCCGTTGAAGCCCTGCTTGCGCTTAATACCTTTGTCAAAAGGCCGGATGAATTGAAAAAGGGCTGGGTGATAAAGCTATGCTGAGCGTTTGTTTATTAAATACAAAAGGCGAAAAAATCGCCTTGCCCACGCCTTTGTCATTTGTAATAAACCGTGAGGCAGGCGCAGCCGATGACATAACGCTTCATTTTTCGGCACGGAATTTTCCGAAATGCAATTCGTCAAAAATTGAGCTTTCGGTTGACGGTGTTCTTGAATTTACCGGTATAATCGACGAGCTCAGACACACGCTTGACAACAGCGGCGCGGAAATTATGATTTATGCCAGAAGTACGGCTGCCGCCTTGCTTGATAACGAGGCAAAAGCCGCCGACTATAAAAACGCGAACGCTTCGCTTATAAACCGTGAGCTTATAGCGCCGCTTGGCATCGGGTGCATTTGCGAGGATAACGGAGAATATACGGATATCAGCATCTACAAGGGAATCTCACGCTGGCAGGTAATAAAAAACTTTTGCTCGCTTTGCTATTCAAACGAACCATATGTAGATAAAAACGGCAACGTCGTTTTGTTTTCCGCAAAAGAGCCGAAAGAGCTTTATTTCAGCAATACCGACGGAATAAAATACACTCGGTCACAGGTCGGCAGAAAATACTACAGGCTTATTTCCTCCGTTTACTCAAAGCCGCAGCTTCAGGATGACTACAGTGTTGAAATAAAAAATCCTCTTGCCGAAAAATACGGAATAATCAGAACACGGTACGCCGATTCGACACAGGACATAGCTTATTGCGACAGAATAATCTCGCAGAGCAACGAGAAAAGCCTTGAAGTAAAAATAGAAATCCCTGAATTTCTGCATTGCTCTTTGTACGACAAGGCGGCAATAAAGCTTGAAAACGGAGCAATCCACAGCGGATTAAAATGCACAAAAATAAGACATACACTTACAAAAAACGGATTCGGCACCGTAATAACCGCCACGGGCGAAATAGAAGGGAGTTAAAAATTATTATGTGGCTGACAAGAAGCATTGAAGAACAAACACGGCGGCAAAGAAGCGCCGAGGACGCCACCGTTACGTCGTCCTCCGGCAGTGCAATAGACGCATTGGGCACTAAGCTGCACGGAGAGCTTCCCAGCGTTGCGCCGTTTGGCATAGCCTGTGTTCCGCCGGACGGGACTCAGGCGATAGTAATGCCCGTATCGGACGGCAGTGTGGCGCTCGGCATACTCATGCAGGACTGCAAGGAGCTGTCGCCCGGAGAGATCATGCTGTATTCTGCCGGCGGAGCAATGCTTATTCTTAAAAACGACGGCACTATAGTTGCAAACGGAAAGGTGATAGCATAATGGACACCGCTGTTTATAACGGAGAATTTACCCTTGACAGCAGAGGAATGCCCTATTCAATAACCGGACTTGCAGAGCTTTTGCAAAGGGTATATATCAGCCTTAAAGTAAAGCGAGGAAGCTTTATATACTCACGAAATCTCGGCTGTGAGCCGGGAGATGTTCATCAAGCCGAGGACGCCCTGCACAGCCGTGCCGAGCTCCTTGCAAGAGAGGCGATTGCGGATATTCCGCAGGCGGCTCTTAGCAATTTGCGCGCAAGCGTCACAGTCGATGAAAAAATAAAAATATCGTTTGATATATCTCTCAGAGGCGAAAGCGGAAGCGTGGAGGTGATAATATGATTGAAAGCTACAGTGAAATTGAGAAAAGAATGTTTGAAAAATACAAGGAGCTGACAGGGTGCGATTGTCACGACGCGTCGGATATTTCAATAAGGATAAAGCTGCTTGCCGGCGAGCTTTTCAATCTTCAAAGCTCTGTAGAGTGGATAAAAAACCAAATTTTCCCTCAGACCGCAACGAAAGAACAGCTTGATTATCATGCGGAAATGAGGGGCCTTTCCAGAAAAAAGCCGACAAAGGCTTCGGGCGTATTGAGGTTTTCTCTTCCCGAAGCCGGCAGCGGAAGAATGGTTATCCCTGCCCACACAACCTGCTCTACGGCAGGTAAAAATCCCGTTTACTTCGTAACCGATACCGAAGCGGTAATAGATGCCGGCAGCTTATCGACGACCGTAACCGCGACCGCCGTAGAAAGCGGAAGCGCCGGAAACGCCGATACAAATTATATTACGGTAATAACCAAATCAATAAACTCCTTACTTAGGGTAACAAATCCGTCCGAATTCATCGGCGGCTCCGATATTGAGTCCGACGATTCTCTTCGAAAAAGAATACTTGACGATATAAAAACGCCGTCAACAGGCACAAACAAGGCTTATTACAAGCGTCTTGCCGAGAGCGTTGACGGGGTATTCTCCGCAAGCGTAGCTCCGAGAGTAAGAGGAAACGGAACAATAAACATATACATAGCGGGTCAGGGCACAACGCTTAACAGCAGCCTCGTTACACAGGTTCAGGAGCTTATAAATTCACAGCGAGAGCTCAATGTTGATGTTCTTGTTGAGTCCGCAACAACGGCAAGGGTTGGCGTAAGCTTCTATCTTGCGGCAAAAAGCGGATATGACTATGAAAAGGTAAAGCAGGACGTTTTAAACAATATACTTGCCTATTATTCAACGCTTCAGGTCGGCGAGGGTCTGTTCGCGTCAAAGCTTGGAAGCGCAATTGCAAAAACGAACGGAGTTGACTCCTTTCTGTATACCTTGGACTCCTCATGCAACTATACCCCCAATGCGTCACAGCTTATCATTCCGGGCAATATTAACATATACAGAGGTGAGAGCAGCACATGAAGGCATATGAGAGTATGACAAAAAAGCTTATCCCGACAGGTCTTTACAGAATATCGCCCGGCAAGGCCTTAAGCAGCGAGCTTTTAAGCTATTCCTGCGGAATAGACAGCCTCGATGATGACATTGACGAGGTCATTAAGGAGGCTTTTATATCAACAGCCGAGGATTTGGGGCTTTCTGTATGGGAGGATATACTCGGCGCGGTAAACAGCGGTGAACGCACAGAAAAAAGGCGGGAGATAATAAAGAAAAGGCTTATGCTCAGCACCAAAAGCTTTACCGCATCAGGGATAAACGAGGTAATAGGCTCACTTGGAATTACAGATTACACTATAGAAGAAAATCCGTCTCAATTTTTCGTTACAGTAGATTTTAGCCGAAAAAAATACAGCAGCGTTCAAAAAGCTTGGATACAGGAGCAGCTTAACGAGTTGTTTCCTGCTCATCTTGAGATTTGCGCAATTTTCGGAAATATTACATGGAACGATATTGAAGCGCTTTCCTTAACGGCGAATCAAATGGACAACGCCAAATATTCTTGGAACGACATTGACAAAATGGAGAAAAAATAGAGGAGATAATATGGCATCAACAAATAAAACGACTAATTTAAAGCTTAATTCATGGATCGGCACGGATCACCCGACAAGAACCGACTTTGTGTATGACAACAATATTATCGACAGCGCAATAGCTAATCACACGAACAGCACGGCCATTCATCTTACAAGCGAGGAAAAACAGAGAGTATCAAGCCCTATTGTTATCCGGCAGTATCTTGGAACAGGCACTCAAACCGCCACCATTGAGCTCGACTTTGCCCCAAAGCTTGTTATTGTGCAGAAGAAAAACTATCCGCCGGTTGTCATAGAGGGTTCAAACGTAGCGGTAAACGGAGGCGTCGTTTCCCCAAGCTACGGAGGAACCGAAGGGCTTTCTCTTACCTCTAAAAACCTTAGCCTTTCATATTCCTCATCAGCAAGCGGAGGACGAAGGGCAAACTTCAACGAAAACGGGGCGCAGTATCTTATAATATCGTTTAGATAATAAAGGTATTGCAAAATGCCTCCGGCTGCGATATTATATTAATTGCACAGTTATGGTGTGATCCGTCGCAATATCCGGATCTAAAACAACACTACGGAGGAATTTAATATGCTTAAAAACAAAGGTACTCTTTACCTGGTGCAGGCGGCGGTAATCGCCGCTCTGTATGCGGCGCTTACATATGCGCAAAATCTTCTTATACCCGGCAGCGCGTCGATGGCTATACAGTTTCGCGTTTCGGAAATTCTGACAATGCTCGCTCTGTTTACGCCTGCCGCTATTCCCGGACTTACAATAGGCTGCATACTTGCAAATATAAGCTCTGTTTCGATTTTGGGGCCGTATGATATGATTTTCGGTTCACTGGCAAGTCTTGGTGCAGCCGCTGCAATCTATTTGCTTAGAAACGCTCGGATTTTTTCAATTCCCATATGGTCAGTGTTAATGCCGGCAATCTTTAACGGGGTTATTGTCGGCTGGGAAATCGAGTTCTTCTTTATTGAGGGCGATTTCAACTTCATAAGCTTTCTCACACAGGCAGGATGCGTTGCTCTCGGCGAGCTTGCAGTCTGCGTAATACTCGGCATTCCGCTTGTTAAAATGATTGAAAAAACTAAGCTTGACAAAAGAATTTTCGCAGCTTGAGATTAAATTACGCTATTTAATTAAACCAATAATATATATATCATAATTGTGCAGCCGCCCGAAGCATTCGGGCGGCATTTTTTATTGATAAACCTATTTTTGATAAGTTCCCGCCTATCGCAGCCCCCACCTGCTCGCTCAAAGAATATTATATTTTAAATCCGCTTCACGGTATAAAATCTTAATTAAGCAAAATTCCTTTTATTGGAATGTTAAGAAATGCTGACTGCTGTTCAAAAATTACATAGGCAAAACGCTTTTCGACAGGCTTATCCGCCCGAAGCATTCGGGCGGCATTTTTATTAAACCGCCCGTAATAATAATCCTTTTATAAACGGCAATTATATTATGGGGTGATATTATGAGTTCAATATGGGAATCTGAAAAGCATTATGGCGCAAAGCTTCTAAACAGCGACATAAATACGGACACGGTTATAATAGGCGCCGGTATGGCAGGCGTTTTAACAACCAGGCTTCTGTCTGAGCGCGGAGTTGATACGGTTTTGCTTGAGGGCGGTACGGTAGGCTCAGGTCAGACAAAAAACACAACGGCAAAAATAACCGCGCAGCACGGTATGATTTATTCCGAAATAATAAAAAGGCACGGTCGTGAGGCGGCTTGTAAATATGCCGAGGCGAATATGAGGGCTATAGACGAATACAAAAAAATAATAGAAAAAAACAAAATCGACTGTGATTTTATCGAGAACAGCTCTTATCTTTATTCGCAGAGAAAAACGGCAAAAATCACAGACGAAGCGGACGCCGCGCGCCTTGCGGGAATAGAAGCCGAGCTAACAACCGAAACAGAGCTTCCGTTTTCGGTAAACGCCGCCTTAAAATTTAAAAATCAGGCTCAGTTCAACCCGTTAAAATTTCTTTATCCGCTTTCAAAAAGCCTTAATATATATCAATACACCGGCGCGGTGAAAATAAAGGGAAATATCGTTTTTACCGGCGGAGGCAGAGTTAAGGCGAAAAATATTATAATCTCCTCTCATTATCCGTTTATAAATTTTCCGGGCTTTTATTTTATGCGTATGCACCAGCAGCGCAGCTATGTAATAGCTGTCAGAACAGACTCCATAATGAAAAATATGTATTTGGGAATCGATAGCGGCTCGCTTTCGTTTCGTGGCTATAAGGAGAATATTTTGATTGGCGGAGCATCCCACAGATGCGGCGAGAACAAGCTCGGAGGCAGGTATGAGGAGCTTAGGAAAAAAGCACGGCTATATTATCCAAAGCACATCGAAGCCGCAAACTGGTCGGCTCAAGACTGTATGACGCTTGACCGCATACCGTATATAGGCAAATTCTCGGGAAAAGGCAACGTATATATAGCAACCGGCTTTAACAAGTGGGGAATGACCTCGTCAATGGTGTCGGCAATGATATTAAGGGATATGATAATCGGCGAAAAAAACGACTGCGCACCTGTTTTTTCTCCGAGCAGAAGGCATATGATAGCCTTATCGCCGCTATTAAACGAGCTTTATCACTCCGCAAAAGGAATGTCAAAGCAGCTTTTTACATTTCCTATAAAAAGCGCAGACTCCATTCAGCCGGGTCACGGCGGCACGGTTTGGTACAACGGAAAAATAGCGGGAGTTTACAAGCGTGAAGACGGAAGAATCTTTGCCGTATCAGCAAGATGTCCTCATCTCGGCTGTCGGCTTGAATGGAATCCGGATGAAAAAAGCTGGGATTGCCCCTGCCACGGCTCTCGATACGATTATCGAGGCAGACTTATAGATAATCCTGCCGTTAAAGGCGATATTTCAATAAAGTAACCGGCTTGCGCCGATTGTCGGCGCAAAGCTGCCGTTGCCGCGGTCATATACTCGTTTTTTCTTGACAAAACACTCTCTTTGGAATAAGATATTACTTGTTATGACGCTCAATTTCCATATGCGCCAGCACATATAGACCGACAGCAGACCCTCGCCATAAGGTCGCCCGGCTCTAAATTAAAAATGTTCTGAAAGGATTTGAAAATATGAACAACAACGATAAAAGTATGGATAAAATCGTTGCTCTATGCAAGGGCAGAGGCTTTGTATATCCCGGCTCCGAGATCTACGGCGGCCTTGCAAACACATGGGATTACGGCCCGCTTGGAGTCGAGCTTAAAAACAATATAAAAAACGCGTGGCGCAAAAAATTTATTCAGGAAAACAAATACAATGTCGGTCTTGACGCGGCTATACTTATGAATCCGCAGGCGTGGGTAGCGTCAGGTCATCTCGGCGGCTTTTCCGACCCTCTTATGGACTGCAGGGACTGTAAAACACGCCACAGGGCTGACAACCTCATTGAAGATTTTGACGGCACAAATGTCGCCGGCTGGTCGAACGAGGAAATGATGAATTACATAAGAGAGCATGAGATACCCTGCCCAAGCTGCGGCAAGCACAACTTCACGGATATAAGACAATTCAATCTTATGTTCAAGACCTTTCAGGGCGTTACGGAGGACAGCAAAAACGAAATTTATCTGCGCCCGGAAACGGCGCAGGGCATTTTTGTAAACTTTGCAAGCATACAAAGAACAAGCCGAAAGAAAATACCGTTCGGCGTTGCGCAGATAGGAAAATCCTTCAGAAACGAGATTACTCCGGGCAATTTCATCTTCAGGGTAAGAGAATTTGAGCAAATGGAGCTTGAGTTCTTCTGCAAGCCCGGCACAGACCTTGAATGGTTCGACTACTGGAGAAGCTTTTGCAGAGATTGGCTTTATTCTCTTAACATAAAAGAAGAAAACCTTAGACTAAGAGACCACTCCAAGGAGGAGCTCTGCTTTTATTCCAAGGCGACTACAGACTTTGAGTATCTTTTCCCGTTTGGCTGGGGAGAGCTTTGGGGCATTGCCGACAGAACGGATTATGACCTTACTCAGCATCAAAATCACTCCGGCAAGAGCCTTGAATATTTTGATCCTACCGACAATTCAAGATATATTCCTTACGTTATCGAGCCGTCGCTCGGCGTTGAAAGACTGTTCCTTGCAATAGTCACCGAGGCTTATGACGAGGAGGCTGTTGACGAAAAGGATACACGCGTTGTATTGCGCCTTCATCCTGCGCTTGCGCCGTTCAAGGCGGCTGTTCTTCCTCTTTCAAAGAAGCTTTCGGAAAACGCCGAAAAGATATTCTCCGAATTATCTGAGGACTTTATGGTCGAGTTTGACGACGCCGGCTCTATCGGCAAGCGCTATCGCCGTCAGGACGAAATAGGCACGCCGCTTTGCATTACATACGACTTTGACTCCGAGGAGGACGGCTGCGTAACGGTCAGAGACCGTGACACCATGCAGCAGGAAAGAATCTCAATTGACAGCTTAAAGGCGTATATAGCGGAAAAAATCAAGTTTTGATAATTAAGCACGCGCCGTAATTTGAAGCAAATCAAATTACGGCGCATCTTTTATGTCCTAACCGCTCCTGCAACCGACCTTGTAATATTTAAATTCAGCCTTGGTTTTCTAATCATGCTGTAACACATTTCTTCCTTTCAAATATAATGATAATGTAACGAACGAAAGGAGGAAAACGACAATGTGTGGATTTGGCAATAACTGCTGCTCATGGATAATTCTTCTTGTTATTCTCTTCAGCTGCTGTGGTAACAACGGCGCAAGCGAAGCATCTAACAACGGTTGCGGCTGCGGCTGCTAATCAGCGGCTAAGGTTTCGGCGGAGGGTATTCCCTCCGCCGATTTTCTTTACTTGAAATTAATACTGAAAAATGCCATAATAATATTATAACTATCACATTAAAACGGCGGTCACAAAATGGTAATACATAATATAGACCCGGTATGGGACAAAAATTCAAAAATTCTGATTTTAGGCTCGTTCCCCTCAGTTAAATCAAGAGAGGAAGGCTTTTTTTACGGTCATCCGCAGAACAGGTTTTGGCGTGTGCTTTCCGCCGTTATCGGCTGTCCGCTTCCGCTTTGCATAGATGAAAAAAGGGCAATGCTTATAAAAAACAGAATAGCCCTTTGGGATGTTGTCGCAAGCTGCGACATAACCTTGTCAAGCGACAGCAGCATTAAAAACGCAGAGGCAAACGACCTGCTGCCCATTATCGCAGGCAGCGAAATAGAGCATATATTTACAAACGGCGGAGCTGCCGATCGTCTGTTTAAAAAATATTGTTTTAGCAGCGTAAAGACGGAATCGCACAGACTTCCGTCAACAAGCCCTGCAAACGCCGCATACAGTCTTCCGCGCCTTATTGACGAATGGAAGGTAATTCTCGATTTCATCAGCTGAGGCATAAGAGCATTATGCTGTTGCTTTAATCAGTCTTGCGCAATTGCCGCTTTAAAATTATAAACGGTATGACCCGCGCACTATCAGTTTAAATTTAAAAAAATTCGCCGCGAACGATGAACAGTCCGCGGCGACGTGGTCCGCCCGAAGGGATTTGAACCCCCGATCTCCGGAATCGGAATCCGTTGCATTATCCAGCTATGCTACGGGCGGATTTTTTATTAAGCTTTTTTAAATTTAATTCGGCATAAAGGCGAGATAATATAAATCGGCATTTATAAAGCGATTATCTAAAATTATGCCCCAAGAGGGGTTAAAACGGCGGAGCATACTGCTCCGCCGTAAATCATACTGCAATCAGATAAGCTCTATAACTGCCATCTCCGCCGCGTCTCCTCTGCGAGGACCCAGCTTTGTGATTCTTGTGTAGCCGCCGTTCTTGTCGGCATACTTAGGAGCAATCTCATTAAAAAGCTTATGAGCAACGTCTTCCTTTGTTACAAAGGACATCACCATACGCTTATTGTGAAGAGTATTTTCCTTAGCAATTGTTATCATCTTCTCTGCCAATGAGCTTACCTCTTTGGCGCGAGTTACAGTTGTTTCAATTTTGCCGTTTTCAAAAAGGAAAGTAACCAAAGCTCTGAGCATTGCTGTTCGGTGAGCCGTTGCTCTTCCCAATTTTCTTGTTCCTGGCATTGAAAGTCACTCCTTTACTTAAATTTTTTAAAGGATCATTCGTCCTCTTTCTGAAGACTGAAGCCAAGGCTTTGCAGCTTATAGATAACCTCTTCAAGAGATTTTCTGCCAAGGTTTCTTACCTTCATCATATCGTCCTCAGATTTATTTATCAAGTCTTCTACCGTGTTTATTCCGGCACGCTTGAGGCAGTTGAAGGAGCGAACCGAAAGGTCGAGCTCTTCAATTGTCATTTCAAGAACCTTTTCCTTGCCCTTGTCGTCCTTTTCCACCATTATCTCTGTGCTGTGACCCTTATCGGAAAGATCAACAAACAGGTTCAAGTGCTCTGTGAGAACCTTTGCGGCAAGCGATACTGCCTCCTGAGCGTTTATTACGCCGTTCGTCCATATATCAAGCGTAAGCTTATCATAGTCGGTAATCTGCCCTACACGGGTATTCTCAACTGTATAATTTACCTTGAGAACAGGTGTGTAAATTGAATCCACCGGCAACACGCCGATTACATTATTGCCGGAAATTTGCTTATTGCGCTCTGCCGGAACATATCCTCTGCCCTTGTCAAGAGTTATCTCCATTACGAGCTTTGAATCATCGCCCAGAGTTGCAATATGCATATCCGGATTGAGGATCTCTACCTCGCTGTCGCACTTAATAGAGTCGGCGGTGACAATGCAGGGCCCCTCTGCGCTGATCTCTACTGTTTTTGGGCCGTCGCAGTGAAGCTTTGCCGTCAAGCCCTTCATATTAAGCACAATTTCGGTAACATCCTCTTTAACGCCGGGAATTGTCGAAAATTCGTGGAGAACACCATCAATCTTTATTGACGTTACTGCCACACCCTCAAGGGAAGAAAGAAGAACTCTTCTCAAGCTGTTTCCGAGGGTGTTTCCAAAGCCGCGCTCCAATGGCTCAACTACAAACCTGCCATATTTGCCGTCGGCTGATAATTCTTCTATGTCTATTCTTGGCTTTTCAAATTCTATCATCAGCGAATCTCCTCCCTATATAAGGCGGTGCCGTTAAAGTCCGCCCTGCGTTTATGCGTGTACTGTTAAAAAAGGGATTATTTAGAATACAACTCAACGATGAGGTGTTCCTCAACTGGGAAGTCAATATCCTCTCTCTCAGGCATTGCAATAACCTTGCCGCTGAGATCGTTCTCTGATTTTTCAAGCCATTTCGGAAGAAGCGTTGATTCAACCCCGATTTCCTTATAGCGGGTTGACGCCTTGCTCTTATCCCTAACAGCAATAACGTCGCCGGGCTTTACAAGGTATGAAGGAATGTCTACCTTCTTGCCGTTTACGGTAAAGTGAGCGTGGTTTACAAGCTGCCTTGCCTCTCTTCTTGTTCTTGCAAAGCCAAGCCTAAATACTACGTTGTCAAGTCTGCGCTCAATGGTTGTAAGCAGAACCTCACCGGTCTTGCCCTGAGCCTTTTCAGCCTTTTCATAGTACATTCTGAACTGCTTTTCCATTATACCGTATATGAATTTTACCTTCTGCTTTTCTGTAAGCTGAAGGCTGTATTCGCTTTTCTTTCTTCTCATATTTCCATTAGGATTCCTATTGGAAGTTTTTTTGGAATATCCCATTACAGCGGGAGAAATTCCGAGCGCTCTGCAACGCTTTGCGATAGGCTGCATATTTTTTGCCATGGGTTATTTCCTCCTTTATATTTTGACTATACACGTCTTCTCTTAGGAGGACGGCATCCGTTATGCGGAATAGGTGTTACGTCTTTGATCATTGAAACCTCAAGACCTGCCGACTGCAATGCTCTGATTGCCGCCTCACGTCCTGCGCCCGGTCCTTTAACGTAAACCTCAACGGACTTCATTCCGTGCTCCATAGCTGCTTTTGCAGCTGTTTCGGCTGCTGACTGAGCCGCAAACGGAGTTGACTTTCTTGAACCTCTAAAGCCAAGCTCGCCTGCGCTTGCCCACGATACAGCGTTGCCCTGAACGTCTGAAATAGTAACTATAGTATTATTAAATGTTGACTGAATGTGCGCTGCGCCGCGCTCAATGTTCTTTCTCTCACGGCGACGGCGTACTGTCGTCTTTTTACCCTTCGGTGCTGCCATAGCTAAAACCCTCCTTGCTTATTTCTTCTTGTTTGCCATTGTTTTTCTCGGGCCCTTGCGGGTGCGGGCGTTTGTCTTTGAACGCTGACCTCTTACAGGCAGACCCTTTCTGTGCCTAACGCCACGATAGCAGCCAATTTCAATAAGTCTTTTTATATCGAATGCAATGTCGCGGCGAAGGTCGCCCTCAACACGGCAGTTGTGGTCGATATATTCTCTAAGCTTTGAAATATCATCCTCTGATAAATCTCTTACACGAGTGTCGGGATTAACCCCTGTTGCAGCAATTATGTCGCTTGCGGTCTTTCTGCCGATACCATAGATATAGGTAAGACCAATTTCAATTCTCTTGTCTCTCGGCAAGTCAACACCGGATATACGAGCCATTTATGTTGCACCTCCATATAATAATCAATAATTTTTTTACTTGAGCATTAGCCCTGACGCTGTTTGTGCTTTGGATTTTCGCAAATGACCATTACCTTGCCCTTGCGCTTTATAACCTTGCACTTTTCGCATATTTTCTTTACAGAAGGTCTGACTTTCATTGTGTAATCATTCCTTTCGTTTTATTGTTTTATATTACTTGCTTCTCCATGTAATGCGGCCTCTTGTAAGGTCGTACGGAGACATCTCTACGGTAACCTTGTCGCCGGGCAGAATTCTGATAAAATTCATTCTCAGCTTGCCCGAAATGTGCGCAAGGATTATATGACCGTTCGGAAGCTCAACCTTAAACTGTGCGTTTGGCAAAGCCTCTGTAACCGTGCCCTCTAATTCGATAACGTCCTGCTTTGACATAAAATAACCTCCTCATTACAATCCGCTGTCTGACGCGGCTGTAAAGCCTTGTTCGTTAAAGGGTCTTAACGCGGCCCTTATAAGCTTATTGGTATTTAATGAATCCTGCGGAATAACTGTGTCAGTGACAAAAAGATGCTTAATATTCTTTTTCTTCGGCGATTCAATTCGTCTTGTTTTGCCGTCTGAAATATAAGCGTATTCTCTGTCATAAGAGATAACAACAAAAAATCTGTTTTTATCTCTGCCGCTTTTCGCCCTCACTACAAGTCCTTTTTTTAAATCCATACCGCACCTCTCAGTCAGGTATGGTCAAAATAACAGGACCGTCGGATGTTATTGCAACCGAATGTTCAAAGTGAGCCGATGGCTTTCCGTCCGCCGTAACGGCAGTCCAGCCGTCGCTTAAAACCTTGACCCTGTGAGTGCCCATATTAATCATAGGCTCAATCGCGATAGTCATTCCCGGTAACAGGCGCACCCCTCTGCCGGGTGTACCGAAATTCGGCACGCTTGGATCCTCATGTAATTTCGCACCTACGCCGTGGCCGACATAATCCCGTACCACCGAGTAGTTGCGAGCTTCGACATACCGCTGAACCGCGTTGCCTATATCGCCTATGCGATTACCGGCAACCGCCTGCTTTATTCCCTCAAACAGACTCTCTCTTGTAGCGTCCAACAGTCTCTGTGATTCCTCGCTTATATCGCCGCAGGCAAACGTCCAGGCGTTGTCGCCGTGAAATCCGCCTATGAACGCTCCGACATCAACCGAAACTATATCTCCGCTTTTGAGTATGCGTTTCTTTGAAGGTATGCCATGGACAACCTCTTCGTTAATTGAAATGCAGGCGCTTCCCTTAAATCCGCCGTAACCGAGGAACGAGGGCTTTGCGCCCTGCTCCTCGATATATTTGCGAACTAAAGTGTCAATTTCCAGTGTTGAAACACCGGGCTCCACCGCAGTGCCTGCCAGCTTTAATGCGTTTGCGGAGATCCTGCCCGCCTCACGCATTTTTTGAAGCTCTCTGGAAGTCTTTAATATCACCATACAGCTCTTACGCCTCAACTTCTTTAAGGATAAGCGCTGTTGTATCTTTAATTTCTTCCTGACCCTCTACAATTGCAAGCTTTCCCTGCTTCTCATAATAATCCTTTAAAGGCTCTGTTTCATTATGATAAACCTGAAGTCTTGCAAGCACGGTATCGGGATGGTCGTCCTTGCGCTGAACAAGGGTGCCGCCGCAGCTGTCGCAAACGCCATCTTTGCTCGGCTTTTTATAGTCGAGATGATAGCTTGCTCCGCAATCTGCACAAACACGGCGTCCGGACATACGCTTTACTATATTTTCGTCGGGCACTTCAATATCAATAACCTTATCAATTTGAACGCCCATTTCGTCCAGAGCCTCGGCCTGCGGAATGGTTCTTGGAAAACCGTCAAGAATAAAGCCGTTCTTGCAGTCGTCGTTTGAAAGCCTGTCTTTTATAATGCCGATTACAACCTCGTCCGGAACGAGCTTGCCGGCGTCCATAAAGGACTTAGCCTTAAGACCCATTTCTGTGCCGCTTCTCAGCGCTTCACGGATAATATTACCCGTTGAAATTGTGGGAATAGAAAGATGATTTGAAATAACCTCTGCCTGGGTGCCCTTTCCCGCACCCGGAGCGCCTAAAAGAATGATATTCATAATCTTCTCCTTTGCTTAGTCGAGGAAGCCCTTGTAATGACGCATCATCATCTGAGATTCCATCTGCTTAACGGTTTCAAGAGCTACACCTACAAGAATGATTATCGAGGTTCCGCCCATTGACAGCGCCTGCATTCCAGTCGCGCCGCAGTATATTATCGGAAGTATTGCGATAACAGCGAGGAAGAGCGCGCCTATAAGCGTTATTCTCGAAAGTATTCTTGCTATGAAATCAGTTGTCGGCTTGCCGGGACGAATACCCGGTATTGTGCCGTTGTTCTGACGAAGATTATTGGACATTTCCAAAGGATTATACTGAATCGTTGTGTAAAAATACGCAAACATAATTATCAGTATGAAGAACAGAATAGTATACAGCCATCCGCCGTAATCGAACAAGCTCCAAAAACCATTCCAGAAATCACCCATATTCGGGAAGAACTGGTGTATAGTCGCCGGAATTGAAAGGATCGAGCTTGCGAAGATTATCGGCAGAACGCCGCCAAGACCAACCTTTATCGGAAGATGACTTGACTGACCGCCGTACATCTTTCTGCCAACTACTCTCTTTGCATACTGAACGGGGATTCTTCTCTCCGCATCGTTCATAAATACGATAAGCCATACAACCGCAAGGAAGAGAATTACATACAGCGGAACAAGGAAGAAATACTGTGTAAGTCCCTGTGTAGCCATATTCCAGAACTCTCCGAGACGTGATATTGTAAGCGGGAATCTTGCAACAATGCCGGCAAAGAGGAGTATTGAAATACCGTTTCCTATACCGTATTGGTTGATCTGCTCGCCCATCCACATCATAAGAGCGGTGCCTGCTGTGAATGTAAGTATGATTACGATTGCAGCGAATACAGCTTCAAAGCCGTTTGTGTATGAAACAATTCTTTCGGCAAAGAGATACCAGAAAAACGCCGCGCCCTGTAAAAGTCCGAGACCGACGGTTACATAACGGGTAATAGTACCGATTTTCTTTCTGCCCTCTTCGCCCTCCTTTGCCAATCTCTCAAGCGGAGGAATGGCAACGGTGAGAAGCTGCATAATAATTGAAGAGTTAATGTACGGTGTAACGCCCATAGCGAATATAGTCGCGTTTGAAAAGGCTCCGCCGCTTAATGTATTAAAATACGCAAGAATAGAGCCGCTGTCGTCTACACCTTTCATTGCGCTTGCCAATGCGTTCATATCAAGAAACGGAACCGGAATAACCGAGCCGACTCTGAACGCAACGATAATTAAAAGTGTGAAAAGTAATTTTTTTCTGAGATCCGGAATTCTCCAGGCGTTTTGTATAGTCTTAAACAATTTAGACCACCTCAGCCTTTCCGCCTGCTGCTTCTATCTTTTCTTTTGCAGAAGCAGAAAATGCTGTAGCCTTTACTTCAAGCTTTTTATTAAGAGTTCCGTTTCCAAGAATTTTAATACCGTCAAATTTATTCTTGACGATACCCTTTTCGAGAAGAGCCTGCTCGTCAACAACAGCGCCGTCGTCAAAACGGTTTAATGCTGAAAGGTTTATTGCAACGATTTCCTTTGCGAAAATGTTGTTAAAGCCTCTTTTAGGTATTCTTCTCTGAAGCGGCATCTGACCGCCCTCAAAGCCCGGACGAATACTGCCGCCGCTGCGTGCCTTTTGACCCTTGTGACCCTTACCGGCTGTTTTGCCCCAGCCTGAGCCGTGACCTCTGCCGATACGCTTTGATGCCTTCTTAGAACCCTCTGCGGGTGAAAGTTCGTGCAACTTCATCATTCGCACCTCCTTGCTTACGCTTCGCTTACCTCAATGAGGTGGATTATTTTTGCTACCTTGCCCTGTGTCATCGGATTGTCCGGCTGAACGGTTACGTCGCCGATTTTCTTAAGACCGAGAGCGTGGGCGGTTGCAATTTGGTCTTTTTTGCTTCCAATAAGACTCTTTTTGAGCTTTATGCTTAAGTTTGCCATCTTGCTACCTCCCTATTATAAAATTTCTTTTACAGACTTGCCGCGAATAGCCGCAACCTCGTCTGCGCTGCGCAGAGCGCCAAGTCCCTGAAGCGTTGCTCTTACAACATTGCAGGGGTTGTTTGAACGCAAAGCCTTTGTTCTTATATCTCTTATGCCAACAGCCTCAACAACGGCACGAACCGGACCGCCGGCGATAACGCCTGTACCGGGAGCAGCCGGCTTCATCAAAACTCTGCCTGCGCCGTACTCGCCGATAACCTCGTGAGGAATCGTCGTACCCTTCAAAGAGACCTTCATAAGGTTCTTTTTGGCATCCTCGATGCCCTTGCGGATAGCGTCCGGAACCTCGCCTGCTTTGCCGATGCCAAAGCCTACGGTACCCTGACCGTCACCCACAACAACCAAAGCGGCAAACTTAAAAATACGTCCGCCCTTTACTGTTTTGGAAACACGGTTGATTGCAACAACCTTTTCCTGTAAATCTAATGTTGATCCGTCAATAATATTAGCCAAAGTCACATCCTCCTCTTCTTAGAATTTGAGGCCGCCCTCGCGGGCGCCTTCGGCCAATTCCTTGACACGGCCGTGGTAAAGATAACCGCCTCTGTCAAATACAACCTCGGTTATACCTTTGTCTGCTGCTTTCTTTGCAATCATCTCGCCAACCTTTTTGGCTGCCTCTTTGTTGCCGCCATTGCCTTCAAAATCCTTATCAAGTGAAGAGGCAGCTGCAAGAGTTACTCCGTTTACATCATCAATTACCTGTGCGTAAATGTTCTTTGCTGAACGGAATACATTAAGGCGAGGACGCTGCGCTGTGCCGCTGATTTTGCCGCGAACCCTTTTATGGCGTTTTTGACGTGCTACGTTTTTATCAGCCTTGTTTACCATAGTCATTCACTCTCCTTAATTATTTCTTGCCGCCCTTACCGGCCTTGCCTTCCTTACGGCGAATATGTTCATCAACATATTTGATTCCCTTGCCCTTGTACGGCTCCGGCGGACGTTTTTCTCTTACTTCGGCAGCAAACTGACCAACCTTTTGCTTGTCGATGCCTGTGATGATTATTTTGTTGGGATTTGGAACCTCAATTTTGATGTCCTCTGTATCCTCAACGATTACCTGGTGTGAAAAGCCGAGGTTCATAACGCATTTGTTGCCCTGCTTTTGAACTCTGTAGCCTACACCGTTAACATCAAGCTCCTTTTTATAGCCGTTTACAACGCCCTCAACCATATTTGCAATGAGAGACCTTGTAAGACCGTGGAGCGATCTGTTCTCTTTGTTGTCGTCGGGGCGAGTAACCTCTATGATGCCGCCCTCGACCTTGACCGTCATATTCGGGTGAACATTCTGTGTCAGAGTGCCTTTCGGTCCCTTGACGGTCACTACACCGCCGTCAACCTTTACATCAACGCCGGCGGGAATATTTATGGGTTTTCTTCCAATTCGTGACATAAGCGCACCCCCTTACCAAACGAACGCGAGGACTTCGCCGCCAACATTCTCACGGCGTGCCTGACGGTCTGTCATAACGCCCTTCGATGTTGAAACAATGGCAATGCCAAGACCCTTTAATACCTTTGGCATATCCTCAACATTACTGTATATACGCAGGCCGGGCTTTGAAACTCTTCTAAGACCTGTTATAACAGGCTTTTTGCCCTCGCCGTATTTTAATGTTACCGTGATAACGCCCTGCTTGCCGTCATCCGTAACAGTGAAACTCTTGATGTAGCCTTCGTCAACAAGAATTTGGCAAATTGCCTTTTTCATGTTGGAAGAAGGAATCTCAACAGTATCGTGCTTTGCAGTGCTTGCATTACGAATTCTTGTAAGCAAATCTGCTATTGCATCAGTAATCTGCATAGTTTTCTTCCTCCCTTGCTTACCAGCTTGACTTCTTTACTCCGGGAATCTCGCCCTTATAGGCAAGCTCTCTGAAGCAGATACGGCAAATTCCGAACTTACGAAGATAGGCATGTGGTCTGCCGCAGATCTTGCATCTGCTGTATTCCCTTGAGGAAAACTTTTGCTGTCTTTTTTGTTTAACCTTCATTGAAGTTTTAGCCACAATAACCCCTCCTTATTTCGCAAACGGAGCGCCCAGAAGCGATAAAAGCTCACGAGCCTCTTCGTCGGTTTTTGCTGTGGTAACGAAGCATATGTCCATACCACGAACCTTGTCAATCTTATCATAATCAATTTCAGGGAAAATGAGCTGCTCCTTAAGACCCATATTGTAATTTCCTCTGCCGTCGAACGAATCAGGATTTATTCCCCTGAAGTCGCGAACACGGGGGAGGGCTACGTTAAAGAGTCTGTCAAGAAACTCATACATTCTCTCGCCTCTGAGCGTAACCTTAGCTCCTATAGGCATTCCTTCACGAAGCTTAAAGTTAGCAACCGACTTTCTCGCGCGGCAAACAAGCGGCTTTTGACCGGTGATTGCACCAAGATCAGTCACGATGGCGTCTATAACCTTTGAATTATCTCTTGCTTCGCCGGCACCGACATTTACAACAATCTTATCGAGCTTTGGAATTTCCATTACGCTCTTATAAGAAAACTTGTTTCTCAATGCAGGAGCAACTTCGCTTTTATATAAATCTTTAAGTCTTGCCATGTTGTCTCCTCCTTACAGTGTTTCGCCGCATTTTTTGCAAATGCGTGACTTAGTGCCGTCCTCAAAAACCTTGTGGCCGATTCTGGTCGGCTTGTTGCAGCGCGGGCAAACGATTTGAACCTTTGAAGCGTACATTGCGCCCTCGGCCTTGATTATTCCGCCCTGCTCGCCCATTTTACGGGGCTTAACGTGCTTTTTGACCATATTGACCTTTTCTACGATAACCTTGCCTTCCTTCGGGCTAACAGCCATAACCTTGCCCTTTTTGCCTCTGTCCTTGCCTGACAATACCATAACGGTGTCACCTGTTTTTACATGAACCTTATTATTCATAACGCAACACCTCCATTAAAGTACTTCAGGAGCAAGGGAAAGGATCTTAAGATAATCCTTGTCGCGAAGCTCTCTGGCTACGGGCCCGAAAATACGGGTACCTCTCGGATTTTTGTCTTCCTTAATAATAACGGCTGCGTTTTCATCAAAACGAATATATGTGCCGTCATCACGACGCACGCCCTTTGCAGAGCGTACAATAACTGCTTTAACTACGTCGCCTTTTTTAACAACGCCGCCAGGTGCTGCCTTTTTAACCGAGGCAACAACAACGTCGCCGATATTGGCGTACCTCCTTCTGGTGCCGCCGAGAACACGAATGCACATTAACTCCTTTGCGCCGGTGTTATCAGCAACCTTGAGGTAGGTCTGCTGTTGAATCACAGTACGTTCCTCCTTTACTTACTAAAGCCGCTGAAATTATTTAGCTTTTTCTATAATCTCGACGAGACGCCATCTCTTATCTTTTGAAAGAGGACGAGTCTCCATAATGCGTACTCTGTCGCCAACGCCGCACTCATTGTTCTCATCATGAACCTTGAGCTTTATTGTGCGTTTTACAATCTTGTTGTAAAGCGGATGCTTTACGCTGTTTTCGATAGCAACAACGGCTGTTTTGTCCATCTTATCGCTGACAACCATACCGACGTCGGTTTTTCTCATATTTCTATCGCTCACGACATTATCCTCCTTCATTAAGCGTTTACGTTTTCAAGCTCACGCTGACGAAGAACTGTCTTTATTCTTGCAATGTCCTTCTTAACGGCCTTTAAACGCATTGGGTTGTCAAGCTGATTGATGGCATGCTGAAAACGAAGCTGGAAAAGCTCTTCTTTAAGCTCTTTTATTTTAAGCTCAAGCTCCTCAGCAGACAGCTCTCTGATTTCTGATGCTTTCATTACTGCTCAACCCCCTCTTCTTTTTTCACGAATTTGCACTTAATCGGAAGCTTGTTAGCCGCAAGGCGGAAAGCCTCTCTTGCTGTAGCCTCAGGAACGCCTGAAAGCTCAAACATAACTCTGCCCGGCTTTACAACCGCAACCCAGTATTCCGGTGAACCTTTACCGGAACCCATTCGGGTTTCTGCCGGCTTTTCAGTAACCGGCTTATCCGGGAAAATCTTTATCCAAACCTTACCGAATCTTTTGCAGTAACGGGTCATAGCGACACGGGCTGCTTCGATTTGGTTTGAAGTTATCCAAGACGGTTCGAGAGCCTGAAGACCAAAATCGCCGTAAGTAACCTTGTTGCCACGGTAAGCTTTGCCCTTCATGCGGCCTCTGTGAACTCTTCTGTATTTTACACGCTTAGGTAAAAGCATTACTTACTGCCTCCTTCTTTGCGGGGCTTGCGCTGTTCCTGCAAAACCTCGCCCTTATAAAGCCAAACCTTTACGCCGATTATGCCGTAGGTTGTGGCTGCCTCTGCAAAACCGTAATCAATATCAGCTCTGAGCGTCTGAAGGGGTATTGTACCCTCGTGGTACATCTCGCTTCTGGCTATTTCAGCGCCGCCAAGACGACCGCTGCACTGAGTTTTGATACCCTTTGCGCCAAACTTCATCGCTCTGCCGATTGCCTGCTTCATAGCACGGCGGAAAGAGATTCTCTTCTCAAGCTGCTGTGCAATGCTTTCGGCAATGAGCTGTGCGTTCATGTCAGGTGATTTAACCTCTACAATATTGATAACAACGTGCTTGCCGAGCATTTTCTCGCACTGCAAGCGAAGCTTCTCTATTTCGCTGCCGCCCTTGCCGATAACCATACCGGGTTTAGCGCAGTGAATGTGAATTCTGACCTTTGATGCGTCACGCTCAATTTCAATCTTTGGAACGCCTGCCGCGGCAAGCTGCTTCTTCAAAGTTTTACGGAGGTTGTAGTCCTCAACAAGTGTGTCGCCAAAGTCTTTTTTGTTTGCAAACCAGCGTGATTCCCAATCCTTGATTACGCCGACTCTAAGACCGTGCGGATTAACTTTTTGGCCCATTTACTTTACCTCCTTTGATTATTCCATTTCCTTGAGAACAAGTGTGATGTGTGAAGTCTTCTTATTAATTCTGTATGCACGTCCCTGTGCTCTCGGACGGATACGCTTAAGGGTAGGACCCTGACTTACGCTGCAAGAAGCAACGTAAAGCTTTGAAACATCCATATTATGGTTGTTCTCAGCATTTGCCATAGCGGACTTGAGCAGCTTTGCAAGCGGCTCGCAAGCGGCCTTTGGAGTATGCTTGAGAATTGCCATTGCAAGATCGGCAGGCTTGTTTCTGATAAGATCAAGAACAATTGATACCTTTCTTGGCGCAATACGGACATAATTTAAGTATGCCTTTGATTCCATTGCTGTACTCTCCTTCCGCTTATTTGCTTGTCTTTGAACCGGCATGGCCCCTGAAGGTTCTGGTTGGCGCAAACTCGCCGAGCTTATGCCCTACCATATCCTCGGTTACATATACCGGAACGTGCTTGCGTCCGTCATGGACTGCAAATGTATGACCTACGAACTCAGGGAATATAGTTGAAGATCTGCTCCATGTTTTGAGGATCTTCTTTTCGCCTGTTTCGTTCATTGCCTGAATCCTCTTAAGCAGCACAGGCTGCACATAAGGACCCTTTTTTACGCTTCTGCCCATAATTTAAGCTCCTTTCTGTGTGCCTATTACTTACCGTTTCTGCGTCTGACAATATATTTGTCTGAACGGTTGTGATGCTTTCTTGTCTTATAACCAAGAGCAGGCTTGCCCCAAGGTGTGCACGGGCCCGGACGTCCTACCGGGCTCTTACCCTCACCACCGCCGTGCGGGTGGTCGTTCGGGTTCATAACAGAACCTCTTACAGTAGGTCTCCAGCCCATATTTCTCTTACGTCCTGCCTTGCCTATCTTGACGTTCTCATGGTCTGTGTTTGAAACCTGACCGATGGTTGCCATACAATTGATAGGAACATTGCGAAGCTCGCCCGAAGGGAGCCTTAAAAGAGCCATTCCGTTTTCCTTAGCCATAAGCTGCGCCATATTTCCGGCTGCACGGGCGAGCTGTGCGCCCCTGCCGGGATAAAGCTCAACATTATGAATAAATGTACCTGTAGGAATGTTTACAAGCGGAAGCGCGTTGCCCGGCTTGATATCGGCTGTTTCGCCTGCTACTATCTTATCGCCGACCTTTACGCCGTTAGGAGCTATGATGTAGCTCTTGTCGCCGTCCTCGTACTCAACAAGCGCGATAAAGGCGCTGCGGTTCGGGTCGTACTCAAGGGTAGCTATCTTGCCCGGAACGTCAAACTTCTGACGCTTAAAATCAATAATACGATATTTTCTGCGGTTTCCGCCGCCTCTGTGGCGAACGGTGATTCTTCCGTAGCTGTTTCTGCCCGACTTCTTTTTAAGCGGAGCGAGCAGGCTTTTTTCGGGAGCTACCTTTGAAAGAATCGAATAATCTGTAACCGACATATTTCTTCTTGCGTTTGTAGTCGGCTTAAATACTTTTATGGCCATTCGATTTCACTCTCCTCATGATGGCTTTGCGGGGATATGGCTTTCCCCATACGTTCTGCCTGTTTATAAATTTTTACAGGCTTACATCATGCCTTCAAAAAATTCAATGCTCTTGCTGTCCTCAGTAAGGGTTACATAAGCCTTTTTCCAGCTTGGGGTGTAGCCCTCGCTTCTGCCCTGACGGCGAAGCTGACCTCTTACGTTGACAGTGTTTACTTTCTTTACCTTAACCTTGAAGATTTCTTCAACGGCTTTTGCGATTTCAATTTTTCCCGCTGACTTTGCAACCTCAAAAGTGTACTTTTTTGCGGCTATGCCTGCCATGCTTTTTTCCGTTACAACAGGGCGGATTATAATATCCTGTGCTGCCATTATGCGTACACCTCCTCGATTTTAGCCACAGCATCTTTAACGATGATCAGCTTATCTGCGTTTAACATATCATAAACATTAAGTGTGTTTACCTGAGCCGTCTTAACGCCGGGAATATTTCTTGCCGAAGCAATTACCTTGCCGTCAAGCTCGGAAAGAACGATAAGCGCCTTCTTTTCAGAACCTACTGCCTTAAGCATATCGGCAATGACCTTAGTCTTGTAGGTTTCTGTTGTGAGAGAATCGAGAACGATTATCTCATCTGCTGCGCATTTTGACGAGAAGGCTGATTTCATAGCCAGTCTTCTTACCTTTTTGTTTACAGAGAAACGGTAGCTTCTCGGCTTTGGCGCAAAAACAACGCCGCCGTGCGTCCACTGAGGAGCTCTTGTAGAGCCCTGTCTTGCATGACCCGTTCCCTTTTGTCTCCACGGCTTCTTTCCGCCGCCGGAAACCTCTGCGCGTGTAAGAGCAGACTGTGTGCCCTGACGCTGATTAGCAAGATAGTTTACAACCATCTGATGCATAACCGCTGTGTTTGGCTCAATTGCGAAAATGGCGTCGCTTAAAGCGATTTCGGACACCTTATTGCCCGCCATATCTACTACTGCTACATTAGGCATTAAAATTCCTCCTCTCATTAAGCCTTAACGGAGTCACGGATTACTACCGTGCCGCCGTTAGGACCGGGAACAGCACCCTTGATGGCGATAAGATTGCTTTCAGCGTCAACCTTAACAACTCTTAAATTCTGTACTGTAACCTTTTCCGCTCCGAGATGACCTGCCATCTTTTTGCCCTTCCATACTCTTGACGGAGAGGAGCACGAGCCGATAGAGCCGCCTGTTCTTACGCAGGGACCTGTACCGTGCGACTCTTTGAGCCTTTGGAAATTCCAGCGCTTTATAACGCCGGCGTAGCCTTTACCCTTGCTCTTGCCGGTGACGTCTATCTTGTCGCCCGCAGCAAATGTGTCGGCCTTGATGATGTCTCCGACATTGTAAGCGTCAATGTCGTCAAAACGGAACTCTCTTAAAGTTCTCTTTGGAGCTACGCCGCCCTTGTCAAAATGACCCTTCATGGGCTTGTTCACCTGACTGGCTCTCAAATCTCCGAAACCCATCTGAACCGCTGCGTAGCCGTCGTTTTCAACAGTCTTTTTCTGAGAAACAACACATGGTCCTGCTTCTACAACTGTTACGGGAACGACGTTGCCCTTTTCATCGAAAATCTGCGTCATACCGATTTTCTTACCGATGATTGCCTTTTGCATATCTATGCCTCCTGTAAGGTTATTGGTTGGGTCTTCCCAACATGACCCTGTCTGCGGTTGGTTGAAAATTATAATTTAATTTCAATTTCAACACCGGCAGGGAGTTCTAAGCTCATAAGAGCCTCGACTGTCTTGTTTGACGGTCTTAAAATGTCGATAAGTCTTTTGTGAGTTCTCATCTCAAACTGCTCACGGCTGTACTTATACTTATGAACAGCGCGCAGAATCGTGATGACCTGCTTTTCAGTCGGAAGCGGCACCGGACCGGAAACCCTTGCGCCCGTGCGCTTTGCTGTCTGAACAATTCTTTCAGCCGACTGATCAACAAGCTGATGATCATAACCCTTTAATCTTATCCTTATTTTTTCCTTGACTGCCACGAAAATCGCCTCCTTGAATTATTAGTGGCGGGCGTGCTTTTTGTTACACCGCTCCGGGTGTTTCGCAAATCGCCGTTTAAAAACCGGACTGACATAAGTCACCCCGGAACAAAAAGCATACAAGCATAACTCCACCGCAACCCAAGTGGTGTGTTCGCTTACGATTATTTCTTCGCCCGGTTTAAAATCGGACATACTCCACGGAAAAACCGGCTTAATAAGCCGCAACCTCCCGCTTCAACGCATATCTGTTGCAGTCACGCAAGCTGTATTATACCATAAATTCGCTGCTTAGACAATGAAATAGGCGAAGATTTTATTTTAGAACTTTTGGAGAATTTTTCAAGAAATTTTATGCACAATGTATAAATCACGTGTAATTCGACATTAAAACGGCAAAAACAGAGCCTACCATAAGCAGAGCCACGACCAAAGCCATTATTCTAACAAACCAAGTGCGTTTGTCGGCTTTTTTCCTGCCCTTTGCTTTATACTGCTTCACACGGCTTCCTCCTTCTTGACAATCAATTATTTATATAATAAGATTTTATCATAAAAATTTCAATACCTAATTTTTGTACCGCTCATAATTTCGAGGTGATAAAATGCTCCATATATATTACGGAAACGGCAAGGGCAAAACCTGCTCGGCAATCGGGGCGGCGATTCGTGCCGCAGGAAACGGCTTCAGAGTTCTTGTTGTTCAGCTTTTTAAAGCATCCGCCACCGGCGAGCGGAGCATACTGTCGGGGATAAGCGGCATAGAGCTTTACCCCTGCCCGAAGGAGCTTAAATTCACGTTTGAAATGAATGAATCCGAGCTTGAAAGCGAGCGCGGAAGATACGAGCGCACGCTTGAATATATTAAGGACAGGCGCGAGCAATACGATATGATAGTAATAGACGAGTTTTTCACCCTTTCGGACTGCGGCTTTTTCACATCATCATATCTATACAATTATATAAAAGAAATAAATAAAAATAATACCGAAATATTGCTGACGGGGCACGATGTCGAATTAAAATTTATTTCACTTTCAGACTACGCGACAAAATTTGAATGTATAAAGCACCCGTTCAGTGCCGGCGCTCCGCCGAGAGCCGGAGTTGAGATGTGAGATTTTAGAAAGCGGCAAACCTATTTATATAAGCGAAAGCGCACGTTGAACACAACGTGCGCTCAGCCTGTCAAAAAGCGTTTTTGTCCATTTAATCCTTGAACCGCAGTCGGCACTGCTGCTTAAGATTTTATTTTTTGCAGGAGAAGCTTCGCTTCTCCTGCACCTCATCATTCTCGCACAAGGGAATTTTGCTTGATTAAGCTTTTATACCCGTAAATAAGCCTTTATAACACGAATTAAAATCAAAGTATTTTTTGAGCGAACAAAAAAGGGGATTTAGCGGTTGCCAAAAATCGCCTCGCTTAATCCGCCACAGGCGGCGCTCGGTGACGATGCCCCACCGAAAAACAGTCCACCGGACTGTTTTTCGCCCCTCCTGCGCTTTGAAACGCAGGGGAATTTCGCAGCCAGCCGGCTGCGACCAAAGGCAGAGCCTTTGGAAACCGCCACCTTTTGAAAAAGGCAGGCGAAAACTTTATTTTTCGCCTGCCAAAATCGGTTTATCGACAAACTCAGCGCACGTTGAACGCAACGTGCGCTTTAATGTGTTTTATTATAAAATTTTAATCGTTTGCCCCGTCCTCTTCGCGAATTTCAACTCTTCTTATCTTTCCGCTTATCGTCTTTGGCAGCTCATCGACAAACTCAACAACTCTCGGATATTTGTAAGGCGCAGTCTGCTTTTTAACATAATCCTGAATTTCTTTTTTAAGCTCGTCGCTTGGAGTATAGCCATTGGCAAGTACGATAGTGGCTTTTACAACCTGACCTCTTATCGGGTCAGGCACACCGGTTATAGCGCATTCCGTGCAGCACGGCAGCTCCATTATAACGCTCTCTATCTCAAACGGCCCGATACGGTAGCCGGACGACTTTATTATATCGTCGGTTCTGCCGACATACCAATAGTAGCCGTCCTCGTCCTTCCATGCCGTGTCGCCGGTGTGATAAAGGTCGTTGTACCATACGCTCTTTGTAAGCTCCGGATTTTGATAATATCCGTTGAACATACCGCACGGCTTGCCGTTTGTCGTGCGAAGCACTACCTCGCCGACAACGCCGGTATCAACGGGATTTCCCTGCGCGTCAACAAGGTCAACGTCATATCCGGGAGACGGCTTGCCCATTGAGCCGGGCTTCGGAGTAGTTCCGATGAAATTGCCGAGCGTCAGCGTTGTTTCGGTCTGACCGAACGCCTCCATAAGCTTTAAGCCGGTAGCGGCGTATATTTGATTATAAACCTCCGGGTTTAACGCCTCGCCTGCGGTGGAAACATACTTAAGACTTGACAGATCATATTTTGAAAGATCCTCTTTTATAAAGAAACGGTATATTGTAGGCGGAGCGCAGAAGGTGGTGATATTGTATTTTTTAAACAGCGGAAGCAGGTCTGCCGGCGCAAACTTATCAAAGTCGCAAACAAAAATTGCGCCCTCCATAAACCACTGACCATACAGCTTGCCCCACATAGCCTTCATCCAGCCTGTGTCAGAAATTGTAAGATGAAGTCCGTCCGGGTCAACATTATGCCAGTATTTTGCGGTGATAATATGGCCAAGAGGATATGTATTGTCGTGATATACCATCTTCGGCATTCCTGTAGTTCCCGATGTAAAGTAAAGCAGACTGGGGTCGTGCGCCATAACATCGTTGCGCGGAAAATCATCGCTTTGCTTTTCAATTTCGGAATCGAAGTCTATCCAGCTGTCGTCAAGACCCTTGCCCTTGACCGAAAATTTATATTTCAGTGTGGGCGACTGCGGCAGAGCATCGTCTATATGCTGCTGCACCTCACCGTCGGACGTCGCAAGCACAGCCGAAACACCTGCGGCGTTAAAGCGATATATATAATCCTTTTTTGTTAAGAGGTTCGTCGCCGGAATGCCTATAGCGCCAATCTTATGCAGCGCCAAAACCGCGAACCAGAACTGATAATGCCGTTTAAGAACAAGCATAACGGTATCGCCCTTTTTTATGCCGACGGACTTAAACAAATTCGCTGCCTTACTGCTGTAGCGTGAAATATCCGCGAATGTAAAGGTGCGCTCGTTGCCGTGCTGGTCACACCAGACCATTGCGCGGCGGCTTGGCTCCTCCTTGGCAATTACGTCGATTACATCGTATGAAAAATTAAAATTATCCTCATAAACGGGCTTGAAATCAACAAGCATTCCGTTATAAAAGGTTTCTCTGCAAAATTTTTGATGAATATTAAGCATCTTTTCTACCTCTTGAATAAATTTTATTTCTTGGGAGCGTGTATCGTAACAGCCAGAAACTCGCAATCCTGTCCGCCGGCTGCAATCATTCCGTGACCTCTGCTTGAATCATAGTAAATGGAATCGCCCTCGCTGAGCGTTTCCAGATGATCTTCAAGAGCAACAAGAAGCTGACCCTTGAGCACATAGTCAAATTCCTGACCCGGATGAACCGAAAGTGTTATCGGCTTATCCTGCTCGTCCTCGTTATACGGGGCAGTAACCAAAAAAGCCTCCGCGAGCTTATTTTTAAAGCGATAGCCCAAATGCTGATATGTAAATCCGGCGCGGCGCTTAATATCAAGACCCTTGCCCTTTCTTACTACCGAATAATGCGAAAGGTGCGGATTTTCGCCGGTTAATATTTCAACAATATCTACGCCGAGCTTTTCGGCACAGTTATTAAGAAAAGTAAAGCCAAAGTCTTTTTCTCCGCTTTCAAGCTTAAGATAATCATCAACAGTAGTGTTTGTAGCTTTCGCCATTTCCTCCGCAGAAATGTCCATAAGCTCTCTCAAACCACGTATTCGGTTTGCTGTTTCAACAAGTTTTGCCTCCATGCTTATATCCTCCTTTTTTAATTGCATACACAACATATCTATATTATTATAATTATTCAAATTTAACGTGTCAAGTAAAAGCCGGCGCTGATTTGGCAGATATTTGTAGGATTGCAATTTATTTTTTACAGCAGATAAAAATGAGAGGCGGCTATCAAAAATATAATGACAAATGTATTTAAAGCAGCCAAGCGACCGCACCCGGTCGCAGGGAGCCTCGCTCCTGCGGTACTTCGGCGCGGAATATCATTCCCCGCCGAAGTACCGCAGCGTCCCCCGCCTTTTCAGGCGGGGGACGCTGCGACCGGGTGTATCGCTTTTACTGCGTGTTTCCGTATTCCTTCTGCAATATAAAATCAACATTTGCCCTCTCATAGCCGTTAAGCGTTTTCTCATCAAAATCCTCGGGCTCTGTCGTTCCGTGATACCATGTGCATCTGTCAAAATACTCCTGAATTTCCGAATCCTCAAATTTCCTGCCATGACGGGCATAAATCTCGTTCCTTGCAAGCACAAGCTCGAAGCCGTTTATATCGGCAAGGTCGGTATAGTCAAGGTATCTTGAACTGCTTTCCGGCAGTATATATGTATCTATGCGCTCTAAAGGCTCTGTCGGCGGCGCGTCTGTGGCCTCCTCAGGCTCGGTCGTCTGCTGCCCATAGACGTCCGTCTGCTGCTCACTTGCCTCGGTTTCGGCTGTAGTAGTATCCTCGCTTGTTTCCGTGTCAGGCTCTTGTGTGCTTTCAGGCCCGAGGGAGACGGAAATTACAACAGTTGAGCCCTTTTCAACCATTTCGCCTCCGTTAGGATTTTGTGCGATAACACATCCGCTCTCCACGGTTTCACTCGTCTGCTTTATTACGCTTGCCTTAAGTCCCCTGTTTTCTATCGCGTTCACAGCAACCGATTCAGGCTCGTTCAAAACATCCGGCACCTTTGCCCTTACGGACGTTGCGGTCGTCGGAGCGCTCGGCTCTGATATTTTCTCGGTCGCGCTTGTAGGAATTACCGCGGCATCGCCTGAATTGCAGCTTCTTCCTAATAATATAGCCGCAAAGGCGATAAGCCCTATGATAACGATTGAGCCGCAGATTATAACAGCTATGAATAAATTTCTGTGCTTTTGATTTTTTTCGTTGCCGTATTCGTCTATATCGTCAGGCGCAAACGGAGCATAGCCCTCCTTTGTCAGCGCGCTGTTGTCAAAGATTTTTGTAACGTCCTGTTTATTCTGCTCCGTATAGTTGCCGTTTTCAGTAAAATTGTCGGAATAATAAGAATCTGACATATAATCCGCGTTGCCGTTGTTTCTTTTTTCTTCCATTTCAAGCTGACGCAGCTCATTATCAATACGTTTTTCCGCGCTGTTGCTGTATATTTCACGCTCCCGCGCGGATGAAAATATATCAGAGCCGCAGTCGGGACAGTATCTGCTGCTGTCGTCGACCTGCCTGCCGCAATTCGGACATATCATATTATCACAGCCTTTCGGTTTTATCATTATAATTTTATACGACAAAATTATACAACTTTTTCCGACAAAACACAATATTACAAGGCTGTATATTTTAGCAAATATATTATCTTATGTAACTATATAAACAGAGCGGAGCACAGACTGCTCCGCTCTTGATTTAATCACGGCAATATAGGATTATTCAATTAACAAAACCGCCCGGTCGCAGCGTTTCATATTCCGTATGACGACGTCCTGCCAAGCTGTTCCTCTATTCTTAGTAAGCGGTTGTATTTTGCCGTTCTGTCAGTGCGGCACGGAGCGCCGGTTTTTATATACCCGGTAGAAAGCCCTACGGCTAAATCCGCAATCGTTGTATCCTCGGTTTCACCGGAGCGGTGCGACATTATAGTCTTAAAGCCGTGATTTTTTGCCGTAAACACGGCTTTTGCCGTTTCGCTCAGAGTGCCTATCTGATTCGGCTTTATTAAAATGGAATTGCCGCAGCCAAGCGATATGCCCTTTTTCAGTCTGTCATAATTCGTTACGAAAAGATCGTCGCCGACAAGAGTCAGAGCTTCGCCAATGCTGTCAGTCATAGCCCTCCAGCCGTCCCAGTCATTCTCATCAAGCGGATCCTCTATTGAGAAAATAGGATATTTTTCACTAAGGTCTTTCCAATATTCGCAAAGCTGAGAGCTCGTTTTGCTCTCCTTTTTCTTTGGCATAATATATTCTCCCACGGCGCCGCCCTTCCACTCGCTTGCCGCCGCGTCGAGCGAAATCATAAACTCACTTTCCGGCTTAAAGCCTGCTTGTTCAATGGCTCTTAGTATAAACTCAATAGCGTCGCTTTCGTCATTCAGGGACGGAGCAAATCCGCCTTCGTCGCCTATGGCGGTGGAAAGTCCCTTTTCCTTTAATATTTTTTTCAGCGTGTGATAAACCTCGCAACACTGTCTTAATCCCTCGGCAAAGCTTTTTGCCCCAACCGGCAGTATCATAAACTCCTGAACGTCAAGGTTATTGTCCGCGTGCGCTCCACCGTTTAAAATATTCATCATCGGCACAGGCAAAGTATGCGCGAAGCAGCCGCCAACATAACGGTATAGCGGAAGCTCCAAAATCGAAGCCGCCGCACGCGCGCAGGCTATTGAAACCGCAAGCGTAGCGTTCGCGCCAAGGCGGGACTTGTTTTCGGTATTGTCGAGCGAAACAAGCAAAGCGTCTATTTCCTCCTGCTTAAGCGGATTTTTACCGCACAAAGCGGGGGATATTTCTCTGCGTATATTTTCAACCGCCCTTTTCACTCCAAGTCCGTTAAATCTTTTTTCATCGCCGTCGCGAAGCTCCACCGCTTCATATTTTCCTGTTGAAGCGCCCGAAGGAACGCTTGCCCTTGCAATCAAGCCGCAATCAAGGGTAATTTCAGCCTCGACCGTGGGGTTACCTCTTGAATCAATTATCTCTCTGCCTCTGACCCTTTTGATTAAAAAGCTCATTATTATCCTCCCTTTGCCAATCCGTATGGCATTATTTTCTTTTATTTTGCACAAATTGAGGACGAGTATTCACGACTTGGATAAAATTACATATATTATTAATAGTTAAAACGAAAGGAGCAAAATGATGTCAATGGTAGTTTATACCGTCGAGCCGGGCGACACTCTTTGGGGAATAGCCCAGTTTTTCGGCGTTACTGTAAATGATATTGCAAGATACAACGGACTTGCATTTCCCGACAGAATATATCCCGGACAAAAGCTTAAAATTCCAATCGGGAACAAAAATGTACCGCAATGGTATGCCGTTCGTCCGGGCGACACACTTTTTTCCATAGCGAAAAACTACGGCATATCCGTAGACGATATTATAAAAAGAAACAACTTTGAGGATCCAAACGTGATTTATCCGGGATCGTTTATAAGACTTCGCGATTGAAAAAGCGGCTTTTAATAAGCGAAAGCCACTTCAAATCAGGTAAATCATATAAAGCAAGCAGCGTTGCGTGCCGGCAGGCACGAACGCTGTTTTCTTATGCTGTATTTATATATAAAAAACCTCTGTGCTACGGTTACAGCCGCCGCGCGGTGCTTTGTCCCTCGCTCTTAAGCGTTGGACGTCTGCGACAGACTTATAAATTATATGTTATTACATAAAAACGGACTGCCTCACCGCATTATGTGAGACAGTCCGTTGGCATAATTTTTTAGCAGCTGCAATTACATCCGCAGCCAAAATTGTCGTCGTCCGCATCGGACACCTTCGGCGGGAAAAACTCGCTTGTGGGAAATTCAAGTCTTCTGAACATTTCACACGGGTTATCCGACGTTGTAACGCACTCCTTCTCGGGAACACAGAAATCATAAGCCGGAACAAGCATTTGCACGTTTCTTTCTATTCTTACTATCGTGAAGATACCGAGAGTAACAAGAACGTCGCGCATTCCGCCGTGTCCGGGTATCTCAGCCCCGAATCTGCGGCCGATTGAATCGGGTATCGGACAGCATGGCGTGCTTTCTCCGCATTTGCCTACGATTTTTGCCGACAGCGCAATCGGCTTTGCTACCTGCACCGTAGCCTTCGGCAGGTTCCTTATCGGAGGAGCCTGCATGTCGTTTTCATCCTTAGCATAATCGGAGCTGAACACCTTGACGTTGCCCTCGCTGCCATAGAGTATTACCTTTTTGTTGAAAATACTCAATCCCTTGGCGACGGTCGCAATGGATTTTGGAGCGGCATAAACCTCAAGCTCGACCTCAAAAAAATATGTCATATCTACGGAATAAAAGCCCTTATGAAAGGGGACAGCCTCCAAATCAATGTAAACATTGATTATGTCAACATCCTTTAGCCTTACATTTGTTGCACTGTCAACAAGGTCTTGAGCTTCCTGACTGAAATATACCTTTAAATCGCTAAGGCAATCCTTGTCTGAGCAGCTGTCGTAAACCCTGTATGCGTCAATGCAAACAGCCTCCTTTATGTTGCTGAGATCTACATTTGAACCAATATTTTCCTCGGACATAAAGCAATAGCCTCCCTTAACTTTTATTACTATTTTATGCCTTGGTAAGGATTATGTTACAGCATCAGGGGCGGTAAATTAAACGGTATATGAGCGCAAACGATTTTTTAAATAGTTTTTTAAAGCAATAATTTTCTTTTGGTCTTTGGCGGACAGCGGCAATAATTTTAAATTAAAATAATTCTTTTAGCGAGCAGGTGGGGGTTTAAGGGGGAGCGTCAGCTCCCCCCTTTGATATAACATAATATTAAAGCAGCAGCGTTACCGGCGCAAGGCGGTAACGCTGCGGTCATAGGAATATAAAACAAAGCTTTTATGCTTTGAAAAATATGATTTATAACTCTACTTCGCCCTCGTGCCGGGCAGGCACTTTCTTTCCCTCGTGGGAAAGAAAGCAAAGGACGTTTA
>CANQEU010000005.1 GCA_947595635.1 uncultured Clostridia bacterium | reverse complement strand
CGGGGCGACTTTTGCGCAAGCAAACGAAAAGTTAAACATTGAACCGTTAATCGCGGGTGGAAGCGGAACGTCAGATAGATTTAACAAATGGTGTATAGCGGAAAGAACCAGCGGGGTTTGCAAAGGGTTCCCCCTTTGCCTGGGGGTTGGGGATTTTTAAGGGGAAGGGCGCCGTAGCCCTTTCCCTTAAACGTCCTTTGCTTTCTTTCCCACGAGGGAAAGAAAGTGCCTGCCCGGCACGAGGGCGAAGTAGAGTTAAAAGCTTATTATTCAAAGCATAATAAGCTTTGTTTTATATTTCTATGACCGCAGCGTTACCGACTTGCGCCGGCAACGCTGCTGCTTTTTAAGTTAGGTTTTAAACGGGGGGCTGTCGCTCCCCCGTAAGCCCCCACCTGCTTGCTCAAGAATTTATTTTAAGCTTAATTTTTGCAAAAAAATGATTTACGGCATAAATTCCTTGCCGTAATTTAAAAATTACAGATTTATGTTGTATGCGCTGATATATTTTGATATAATTTAATCATACTACAGCGGCATTGTTAATCGCTGAATTAGGACGAAGGAGATGCTGGATATGGAAAATAGTATGAAAGTAATTATAAAAGAGAGAAAGAGATGGGCTTTTTTCGGCCTGCCCTTTACCTTCACCACATATACGCTTGGAGATAAAAAGCTTTTGATAAACAAAGGGCTTTTTTCAAGCGTTGAGGATGAAATACTGCTTTACAGGATTGTCGATATTACGCTTAAGAGAGGACTTATTCAAAAGCTTTTCGGTCTTGGAACGGTTATATTGCACGCTCAGGACAGGACAACGCCTGTGCTGGAAATAAAGAATATAAAGAATTCGCGTGATTTTAAGGAAATACTTTCAAACAGCGTAGAGAGCGAGAAATCAAGATTAAGAATGCGCAAGGGAGAGATAATAAGCGACGGGCCGAACGGATATGATGACTTAGGCGATATTGACGATATGGTAGACGGCGATATTTAAGAATATGTATTTGATACAAAAGCCGCCGCTTTTGCGGCGGCTTTTGTTGTCGATAAACCTATTTTTTTATTTAAATCCGCTTTACGGATATAAAAAGCAAAATTAAGCAAAAATAAAATACACCTTTTGCGGTTGCCTTTGTTATAGACTGTCATCCGTTTACTATGTGACAGTCTGCCTTCCTTGCTTGACCGAACTTTTTTTCAACGTCAAGCAGAGTCCTTTTAACATCAATTCCCGAGGAAAAGCCGACAAGGCCGCCACCCTTTCCTATTACTCTGTGACAAGGGATTATTATCATTATAGGATTTTTCCCAATTGCGCCGCCTGCGGCACGGCAGGCGTTCGGCTTTCCTATTGACTTTGCAACGTCGCTGTAGCTGACCGTTTGCGCGTATTGTATGTTTAAAAGCGATTTCCATACGCTGAGCTGAAACCGTGTGCCGTTTAGGCATAAGGGTATGTCAAAATCAAATCTTTTTCCGCAAAAATATTCATTTATTTCGTTTTGTACCCTTATTAACAAATCTGAGCTTCTGTCATAATCTGTATTTTTTTCACGGTCTATATAAAGAGCGGTAAGGGCTTCTCCGTTGTCCTCGGCGCAAATAACGCCGATTGGACTGTCAAAGTGTATTCTGTTTACAACGGCTTTTATATCGTTCATAATTCACCTCTTAATCATATAGCATTAATTTCATATTTCTGCGTCCGCCTATAATTATATCATTATACTGCCGGAAATCAACGGGCTTAAAAAGCATAATTGCTTTCCGCTCTTTACAATTTTGCGAATATAAAATATAATTAATGTAAGGAGTTGAAAATATGGAAATAATTGACTTTCATGCGCATATATATCCTGAAAAGATAGCTGAAAACGCCGTTAAGGGTATAGGCAGCTTTTACAGTATAAAAATTGATTGCAGCGGAACGGCGCAGGATCTTATAAATAAAGGCGAGGAGAGCGGAGTAAACCGCTTTCTTGTCCAGTCTGTTGCGACGGTGCCGCATCAGGTTAAGAGCATAAACAAATTTATAGCCGATGAGTGTGAAAAGCACAAATCGTTTATCGGCTTTGGAACCCTGCACCCGGAGCTTGAGGCTCCGCAGGAGGATATAGAGGAGATAATCTCATACGGACTGCACGGTATAAAGCTTCATCCCGACACACAGCATTTTAATATGGACGACCCCAAAATGTTCCCGATATACGATATGATACAGGGCAGATTGCCTGTTCTTATGCACTGCGGAGATTACAGATATACCTATTCACACCCCAAAAGGCTTAAAAGGGTGCTTGAGAATTTCCCAAAGCTTACGGTAATAGCCGCTCATTTCGGCGGCTGGTCGCTGTGGGATCTTGCGCTTGAATATCTGCTTGATATGAATTGCTATGTTGACACCTCAAGCTCTGTTATGTTCCTTGGAAAAACAAGGGCGAAGGAGCTTATAAGATTGTACGGTGCCGACCGTGTTGTATTCGGTACCGATTATCCGATGTGGAGCGCGCGAGAGAGCATAGACGAGATACTAAGCCTTGGACTTAATGACGATGAGCTTGAAAAAATATTTGCCGGCAACGCCCTGCGGATAATAGGGGAGAGATGATATTTATAGCCTCTATACAATGACGCGGCGAAATCCGGCTGTTAATACGCATTAAAAATCCCCTTGCGTTTTAATTTAAACCGCAAGGGGGATTTTTTACTTTAATGCGCCTGTAATGTAAACGGGTGTATTTTATAACCGTGAATAAAAGATGCTTATTCCTCTTTTATAACCTCTACTCCGTTTGTCTCAAGCTTTTTTACAAAACCTTCAAGCGGATCGGCCTTTTCTTCTTCCTCCTTGACAGGCGGCTTGTACGGCCCAAGCTTGTATATCCTGCCCGTTACCTCCTTAACTGCGCTCCTCATCGCGTCCCTTTGGTGCTGGCTTTTGAGCATTGAAAAAGGCAAATCGTTTTCGGATTCGATAAGAAGATAATCTCCGCTTGTGTAAGCCTTTGTGCGTGCGAAAGCGGTCGCGACCGACATTGAGCTTTTCTTAACAACGTCGAGAACGTCCTGCCATTGCTGCATCGGCACACAGCTTTTCATAATTTCTTCTATATTTGAGCTTTTTTGCACGCGTGGAGCTTCCTCCTTCGGCGCTGTTATTATCGGTTCAGAGGTTTGCGCCGGCGTTTCCGGCTTGTATTCAGGCAATGTAGCGCTCGCTTCGTTAATTTCATTCGACTGCCTTACGGCATTGCCGCCTGCGCTCTGTGCTGAAAAGCCTTCGGCGGAAAGAGAGCGTATTTTTCTTTCAAGAGAAGACAGCCTGTCGATTATTGACTGAGTGTCCTGCGACATTTCAGGCGAGCAGATTTTTATAAGGGCCGTTTCAAGCTCTGTTCTGCCGTCGTTGCCCCTTGATATTCTTTCAAGTGCTGTTTGAAGCGAATCCATAGCGTATATTATTTCGCCAAGCGATATAAACCTTGCCTGCTGTTCCGATTTGGAAAATTCGCTGTTAGAGATAGCAAGCAGATTTCTCGGCTCTTTAAGCGTTTTTATAAGCATTAAATTCCTCAGATATGCTATAAGCTCCCGACAAAGCTGCGCCATATCCTTTGAGTCCTTGTAAAGCTCGTCAACGGTTATCAGCGCTTCGGCGCATTCGCGCTCTTTTAGGCTTTCTCCAATCGAAAAGAGATAATCTCTGTTTGCCAGTCCGGCAACATCACGCACAACATCCTCGGTTATATTTGCGTCTGTGCCTATACAGCGGTCAAGTATCGACAATGCGTCCCTGAAAGCGCCGTCCGCCACTGTTGATATGAGCATTGCCGCGTCATAATCAAGCGCCGCGTCTTCCTTTTCGGCAATATACATAAGCCGTTTTGCCATTGGCTCAGGCGCGATTCTGTGAAAGTCAAATCGCTGACAGCGAGAGAGAATGGTTGCGGGAAGCTTATGCACCTCTGTGGTCGCAAGTATAAAAATAACGTGTGCAGGAGGCTCTTCAAGCGTTTTCAGCAAAGCATTGAACGCTCCGCCGGAAAGCATATGCACCTCGTCTATTATATAAACCCTGTATTTTACGTTCGGGTTAGACGGCAGCAGCATAGCCTCCTCGATTATACTTCGGATATTGTCAACGCCCGTGTTGCTCGCGGCGTCAATTTCCACAACGTCATAAAGCTTGCCCTGCGAAAAGTCGCGGCAGTTATCGCATTCGCCGCAGGGGTCGCCGTTATGAAGGTCAAGGCAGTTTACCGCCTTTGCAAGAATTTTGGCGCAGGTGGTTTTTCCGGTTCCTCGGCAGCCCGTGAAAAGATAGGCGTGATTTATTCTTCCGGAAATCAACTCGTTTTGTAGAGCGGCTGTTATGTGCTCCTGCCCCACAACATCCTTAAATTGAGCAGGACGCCATTTTCTGTATAAAACCTGATACATTGCCGCACCTCCGTTTCATAAAATAAAAAATCGTGTCTTTGAAAAAGTCGAATTCAAAAAACGTCTGAATGGCTTTGCCGTTTAGTGAACGGAAATCCTTTATTATGCTGTAAATAATAAAAAAAGCAAGACAGTCGTCATAATTCATTATAATATGTGAACGACAGACTTACTGTATCGCATCGGAACAACCGCTTAATGCTGCTCGGTTCCCCGCCTGACATGGTTCACGGCGACCAATCGCACAGGGCCTGCCGCTCGCATATTACAACGAAAAATCTTCTGGCTTGCTTTGTTGCCTTAAAATCGGTAACAAGCTAATTATACAGATATTATATGATTTAGTCAAGATTTATTTTATAATGCCTGAAAGGCTGTTACATTACGGCTGAAGCTTATTAAAACGCCGCAATAAAAAATATCGGGACGCAATAATGCTCCCGATACTTCTTAAAAGGTTTGGATTATCAATGAATCCGTCAAACTAAAAGCCTGTCTTAATATAAGACAGAGCAAATACTGAGCAAATTAATTATGCTCAGAATATAGTTATTATACTATAATTATCAATTTTTTACAAGCGTTTTGTTAAAAAATATTCAAATTTTATAAACTAACGCCGCAAGCAAGCACAGGATATTATCGCAGGTCATAGAAAACGAAGCTTAGCTTAAAGCCGTTTTTCAATAAGACCTATCCTTCAATTTTAAATTCCTTCTTAGGCACTCCGCAAATCGGACATCTCCAGTCGTCGGGGAGCTGGTCAAACGGTATCTTCTGTTCTCTTTCTTTGTATGCAAATCTGCAAATAGGGCATACATAGGTCAATTCTGTGCTGCCGTCTGACTTTGAATCGCTCTCTTGATATGTCGGGGCGTTCTTCGGCGCTCTTCCCTTTATAACGCTGTGGTAATAGTCATATGTCATAGGTGTTCCTGAATAGTCGTCGCTGCCTGCCTTGACCTCGGCAATAAATATTGTGTGGGTCATCGTTTCGACCGAGTTTATAACCTTGCACAAAAACCAGCAGCATATATTTTCCCTGAGAACCGGAACCTGCTCGCGCAGAACCTTGTAGTTTATGTTTTCAAGCTTGTCTGAATTTCTGCCGGAGCTGAAGCCAAGCGCACCTATAACCGTGCCGGAGGTGTTCTCGGACAGAACGGAAACAGAAAACTTGCCGGTTGCCTTTATGCGCTCGTTTGAATAGTTATCGTGATTTATGCTTACGGCGACCGTCATAGGTGATGAGGTGATCTGCACTACTGTGTTTACAATGCAGGCAGACGGATATTTTTCTCCTTCAACGCCGATAGCGTACATTCCGTATGACAGTGTTCTCAATATTTTCGGGTTCATATTATCACGACCTTTGTATTATTGTGTACTCAGTATAACACAATAATTTAGGCGGTGCAATAAAAAAATTGACAATTTGTCACAAAAAATTCGGGGAAATTCAGCGCTTTTCCCCGATAATTTTTTAATATCGACAGTTGTCGAGTTATTTTTTTCTAAAATCGCTCAATGGGGTTATTTTTCCGTCGGGCGTTTCAACGTCCGTGTTTTCAAGCTGAGCCTTCAGACTGCTTTTCATTTCGTCTATATATTGTCGATATAATTGCTTTTGCTCTTTAAGCTCGATGTCGGTAAGACCCTCTGACTTTTTCTTTTTAGCAAGTTCGTTTATTCTTTTTATCATTTTTTCATCCATAATAATCACTCCGTTTACCTCCGGGCAGCCCTATGTATTTCGCTTATCGGACGGCTGATACAGGTTTTATTTATTAAAATCGTTTTGCTTTTTATGCGTTTATTTTAAGCCTTGCGCTTTCTCATCTCCTTAAAAAAGCGCTTCATAATCTCGGCACATTCATCCTTGAGCACGCCGCTTGTAACAAGCGGCGAGTGATTGTACGGAAGCTCAAACATTTTTACTACGCTGTCAACCGATCCTGCCTTTAAGTCGGGCGCACCGTAAATAAGTCTTTTTAGACGGGAGTTTATAATCGCTCCGGCGCACATGGGGCATGGCTCAAGCGTAACGTAAAGCTCGCACTGCCAAAGCCTCCAGCCGCCAAGACGTTTACATGCGTCGTCTATCGCGGCAAGCTCGGCGTGCATCAGCGCGTTTTTTTCACTTTCCCGTCTGTTGCAGCCGACGCCGACGACCTCGCCGTCCTTCACAATTACCGCGCCGACTGGAACCTCGCCGAGAGAATATGCTGTTTTAGCCTGCTCAAGAGCAAGCGCCATAAATTTTTCATCAATGCTCATATCACTTTTGTTGTTCATAGCTTTATTATGATAGGAAGTAATTAGCGATTGTTTCTATTATAATCATGCAGAAAAAGACTATAAAGCCCGGACTTGCAATATATGAAATCGCCTTTTGCTTTTCTGAAATAAGCGATTTTGGACGTTCAAGTCTGCAAAACGAGCTGTCACGCTTTGCGAGTAGAACAAGAAGGACGAATGAAAATATAAGTAATATCGGATAATACACGTTTATTACAATGTCGGAAATATTATAGTTAGTTCCTGATACCGTCTGAGGACAGGCAAGGTTTATAATATCAAGCACAACGCTTAAAAGATTGTTTGCCGCGTGAAGTATCATCGGGAATATCAGCGAGCCGGTGTAAACCCTTACATATCCAAAGAAAATACCGCCTAATACGGCAAAGGGTATCTGCGTTAAATTCCCGTGCACAAGCCCAAAAAGGAGCGCTGACATAGCAATGGCAAAGCCCTCGCCGTATGGCTTCAGCACGCCGAGAATTGCTCCCCTGAAAAGAAATTCCTCGCTTATTGCAGGTACAACAGCCGTGCAGAGTATTTCAACTGCTACATAAAAAAATGTTATTTCTACGTTGCCGGTTTGTATTCCGTATGATTTTTGCTGAATGCCGATAAACGAAAGGTTATCTGAAATAATCTGTGTGAAATAATTGCACAGAGGTATTGCCGACAAACCGATAAAGAGCATGGCGGCGCATCTTTTTCTGCTATTTTTGCGGCTGAATGTTATAACCTCTCTCATTTTTCTGTCGGATATCAGAATAAGAAAGACGCCGCCGCAGAACATACCGATAAACGAAACGACCGCGTTTGCAAGCTCAAGAAAACAGGAATATTCCGTGCCGCTTGGGCTTGCGTTGTAAAAGAACATTATGCCGGTTGCGATAAGCTCCATAAGCGCAATCGTTATCACTATCGCCCAGCCGGAGCGGTTACCGAGCCGTCTTACAAGCTTCTTTTCATATTTTATCTGTCTGCGCCGCTTTTCTTCGGGAGAGGGAACATAAGGCGGCGCGTAATATGAATTGCCTTGCCCATATTCCGAGGCGTATCCGGCGTTTGGCTGATATCCATAATTATTATCGTGGTATGTATTGTTTGCCAAAAAAGCAGGCTGCTGATTTTGACAGGACGTATTGCCGAATTCGCGGTAAACAGGCTCGGCTTCTCCGTTTTGGTTTTGCGAATACCGTAAAGCGGCGTTTCTTTGAGTAAAGGCGTTGTTTTCGTTCATATTTTTTCTCCGCTGATTAAATTTGATGTTAAAAATAATTATATCATTTTTGCACATGTAAATTCAACCTAAATAAATAATTAGCCGCCTTAATTGGCAGGAAATTAAGAAAAATTAATATTTATCATTAAACGCGGCTCATTATTTTAATTTCACAGTAGCAGACTTGCTTATTTTACGCCTGCGTGGGACGTTAAGTCTGCCGCCTTTGGCGCTTCTTCAAAAACGGATTTATCGCCAAGCTCATATTTATTCCTTTTTTCGTATGCTTCAGCACAAAAAATTCTTTTAAAGATTGATTATATGCAAATTTATGGTATAATTATAAGAATAACACGCAAGGGGACGAAAATAAAAATGGTTTTTGACAGCAACATAATAAAGGCGAGAGAGCAGGCGTTCTTTTTATGCTTCAGCGCCGAGCTTTCACAGGATTCGCTTGATGAAATTATAGAGGCGTTCGCGGAAGAGGATGAGCCTCTCGATTTCGCGTGCAGGCTCGCAAGGGGCTGCGCCGAAAAGCTTTCGGAATGCGACGAGATAATATCACGTCATCTTAAAAACTGGAGGCTCTCAAGGATACCTAAGGTGTCAAAAACACTTTTGCGCCTTTCGGTATATCAGCTTGTGTTCGATATTGAAAGCACAAAGGCGGAAAATCCCGTAGGAGTTATAATAAACGACGCGGTGCGCCTTGCCAAAAAATATGCTACCGATGAGGACGCGTCCTTTATAAACGGCGTTCTCGGCAGCGTTGCGGATGAATTTTGCGCAAACGGCGCGAAAAACGCATCAAATGGCGTGAATGACGATGAGTAAAACCTATCTTGCGTTTGACACGAGCAACTACACGACCTCTGCCGCAGTTTATACGGACGGAGAAATACAGCAAAGCAAAATACCGCTTCCTGTAAAAAGCGGTCAGGCAGGTCTGCGCCAAAGCGACGCTGTGTTCCTGCATACGGCGCAGCTTTTCAAGGCGGTGGAATCCCTTGATTTAAGCGGACTCCATATATCTGCTGTCGGTGCTTCCTTTTCGCCAAGGAGCGTTGAAGGCTCATATATGCCGTGCTTTACGGTGGGCAGCGGCTCGGCTAAAATAGCGGCAAAGCTCTTGAATGTTCCGCTGTATGCGTTTTCCCATCAGCAGGGACATATAGCCGCCGCGGTATATTCTTGCAAGGATATGACCCTGCTGAACAAACGCTTTATTGCCTTTCATATTTCCGGCGGAACGACGGAGGCAGTGCTTGTAACGCCGGACAGAGAAAAAATATTTAAGACCGAAATAATTGCCGAAACCCTTGATTTAAACGCCGGTCAGGTAATAGACAGAACTGGGCTGATGCTCGGACTTGATTTTCCCTGCGGCAAAGCATTGGAGGAGCTTGCGCTTAAAAGCAGCGCAAAATTTAAATTCAGACCTGCCATAAAGGGTGAAAACTGCTGTTTATCGGGCGTTGAAAATCAATGCAAAAGAATGCTTGAAAACGGCGAAAGCAAGGAGGATACAGCCCTTTATTGCCTTAAATATATCGGCTGCGTACTGCTTGAGATGAGCAGACTGCTTTTGAAAAAATACGGCGATATGCCTTTGCTGTTCGCGGGGGGCGTAATGAGCGATTCTATTATAAAGAGCGATTTAAGCCGTGAGCTTGAATGCCGTTTTGCCCGGCCCGAATTTTCCTGCGATAACGCGGCAGGAATCGCGTATTTAACATATCTTGCCGATAACAGGGGGTAATGGTATGGATATTGGAATATTAAGCGTTTCGCAAATAAATTTTTATATAAAATCAATGATAGACGGCGACCAAAGACTGAGGTCGCTTCTCATAAGCGGAGAGCTGTCGAATTTTACAAGACATTATAAATCCGGACATCTTTATTTTTCGCTTAAGGACGACAGGGCGGCAATAAAATGCGTTATGTTTTCCTCCTCGGCGGCAAGACTGCGCTTTGAGCCCTCAGATGGTATGAGGGTAATAATCAGGGGCGGGATCTCGGTATATGAGCCGAGCGGACAGTACCAGCTTTACGCGGAGGATATGCAGCCTGACGGCGCGGGAGCGCTTTATGTTGCCTTTGAACAGCTCAAGGGCAGACTTGAAGAGGAGGGCTTGTTTTCTGCGGAGCACAAAAAGCAGCTTCCGAGGTATCCTAAAAAGATAGGGGTAGTAACCTCGCCTACCGGAGCCGCAAGGAGAGATATAGAAAATATAATATCCCGAAGGTATCCGTGCGCCGAAATAATTTTGTATCCTGCGACGGTTCAGGGAGAAAGCGCGCCAGGGCAGCTTGCCGGCGGTGTAGAATATCTTGATAAAAACGGACTTGCCGACGTAATAATAATCGGCAGGGGCGGAGGCTCAGCCGAGGATCTTAGCGCATTTAACGATGAATCGCTTGCACGCGCGGTTTTTGCCTGCGCCACACCGATAATATCGGCTGTGGGTCACGAAACAGACTATACTATTTGCGACTTTGTATCGGATATGCGCGCTCCCACACCGTCGGCGGCGGCAGAGCTTGCCGTTCCAGACAGACAGGAGCTTTTGGCGGTTCTAAAGCAAAAGTCGCAGTATATGGCTCAGCTTGCGCTTAGCAATGTTGAAAGCGGCTTTGAAAAAATTGATGAGCTCAAAAGGGGAATTTTATTCTCGCCTGAAGGATACATCGCCGACAAGGCGCTTGACATTGATAACCGTGCGCAGCGCTTTAAGACGGCAACCGAGAGATATATAGAAAAAAAGGAAGAGCTTATAAAATATGCGGCGGCGGCTTTATCTCATCTAAGTCCGCTCGGTATCCTTTCAAGAGGCTATGCCATGCCGTTAAAGGACGGCAAAACCGTCAAAACCGTGGCTGATGTCAAAATCGGAGATAAAATGAAAATAATATTACAAGACGGTTCAATAGACTGTAAAGCGGAGGAAATCAATGGATAAGGAAATATCATACGAAGACGCAATGCGCAGAATAGATGAAATAGTCGATGTGCTTGAAAAGGGTCAGGCATCTCTGGACGAGGCTCTAAAGCTTTTTGAGGAGGGAACCGAGCTCACCGGCGTCTGCTATAAAAAGCTTGAAAGCGCAAAGCAGAAAATAACGGAAATAAAGGTGGGAAATGAAGTTGAGCAGCAATGATGTAAAACTTATCGAGCAGGCGCTTGACGGCTACCTGCCAAGCGGCGACTGCCTTGAAAAAAGCGTTGCGGATTCAATGCGGTACAGCCTTATGGCAGGCGGCAAAAGAATACGCCCAAGGCTTGTGCTTGAGTTTTCAAGAATAAACGGCGGAGCGGACGGCGAGGCGCTGCCGGTTGCCTGCGCGCTTGAGATGATACACACATATTCGCTCATACACGATGATTTGCCGTGTATGGACGACGACGACATAAGAAGGGGAAGACCGTCGAATCATAAGCGCTTCGGCGAGAGCGTTGCGCTTTTGGCAGGCGACGCTTTGCTCACGCTTGCCTTTAAAACGGTCTTTGACGGATTGAATTCCCAAAACGCCGTAAAAAGAGCGAAATGCGCCGAGCTTATAGCGGAATATTCAGGCGCTCACGGAATGATAGGCGGACAGATAATAGACCTTGAAAGCGAGGGAAAGCCGCCAAAGCTTGAACGGCTTGAAATAATGGACAAAAAAAAGACAGGCTGTCTTATTAAGGCTGCCTGCCTTGCCGGGTGCATATCGGCAGGAGCATACGACAGCAAGAAGCTTGATGCCGCTGAGAATTACGGTGAAAGCATTGGTCTTGCTTTTCAGATAGTAGACGACATACTCGACGTTGTTTCAACAACAGATGAGCTCGGCAAGCCTGTCGGCAGCGACAAAACTCAGGAAAAGGCTACCTATGTGTCGCTTATGGGGGTAAATAAATGCCGAGAGCTTGTAGACGAGCTTACAAAAAGGGCGGTAAAAAGCCTTGAGGCGTTTGACGGTGAAAAGGGGCGGCTTGAGGAGCTTGCGCTTTCGCTTGCCGTTCGCAGTAAATAAGCATATCGGCGACCGATAAACAAAAGGCAGAGGCTTTTTGTTTTCAAACCTGAACAGGGTAACAGTGATGGGAAAATAAATGACATATCAATATTACGGTATGCGATTACAAAGGATAGAATAAAATGAACGATAAGTCTGTTGTGGAACAAATAAGTTCCCCAAAGGATCTTAATGACCTGAGCGAGCAGGAGCTTGAAAGGCTTTGCGAGGAAATAAGGGAGATAATAGTAAGCGTTGTTTCAAAAAACGGCGGACATCTCGCCTCTAACCTCGGCACGGTCGAGCTTACGGTTGCTCTGCACAGGGTTTTTAATAACGATAACGACAGTCTTGTGTGGGACGTGGGACACCAAAGCTATACTCATAAAATACTCACAGGAAGACTTAAGGATATATATTCAATTAGAACCGAGGACGGTATATCCGGCTTTCCAAAACGGGAGGAAAGCAAATATGACGCATTTAATGCCGGTCACAGCAGCACCTCTGTTTCAGCAGCATACGGCATAGCCGTAGCCAAGCAGATAAACGGCGACGACGGCAAAACGGTCGCGATTATCGGCGACGGCGCGCTCACAGGCGGACTTGCGTTTGAAGGGCTTAACAATGCCGGCAAGTCAAAATCTAATTTCATAATAGTTCTCAACGACAATAAAATGTCAATTTCCCGAAATGTCGGCGCACTTGCAAGATACCTTGGCGGAATAAGAACAAACCTGAAATACTTAAGATTAAAAACAAGAGTTGAGCGTGGGCTTATAAAGCTGCCTGTTCTCGGCAATCCGATAAGAAGGCTTTTAAAAAGCTCAAAATCAAGGGTGAGAAATCTTGTTTATAAGCGCACCCTGTTTGACGATATGGGATTTGTTTATTACGGGCCTGTAGACGGTCACAATATACAGGAGCTTGAAAAGGCTTTTGTCGCCGCGAAAAATGTCAACCGTCCTGTTTTGGTTCACGCGGTCACCACAAAGGGAAAGGGATATTCCTTTGCCGAAAACGACCCCAAGGGCTTCCACGGACTCGGCGGCTTCGATATAGATACAGGCGAAAAAATAAGCTCAAGCCGCGACTTTTCAAGTGTTTTCGGCGATCTTCTTTCCGATATGGCATATGAAAACAAAAATATATGCGCAATAACGGCTGCAATGGCAACGGGAACGGGATTGGTAAAGTTTTCAAAAAGTCATAAGGACAGATTTTTTGACGTTGGTATTGCGGAGGAGCACGCGGTCACATTTGCCAGCGGACTTTCCGTGCAGGGAATGATACCTGTTTTTGCGGTGTATTCAACCTTTATGCAGCGCAGCGTTGACCAGATAATACACGACGCCGCAATGCAGAAAGTCCATATGGTTCTCGCTATTGACAGAGCCGGAGTTGTCGGAACGGACGGCGAAACGCATCAGGGCGTTTTTGACGTTGCGCTGTTAAATTCAGTTCCAAATGTAAAAATTTACAGTCCATGCTATTTTGATGAGCTTGAATACGCGCTTTATTCAGCGATAAATAACGAAAGCTGCGTTGTGGCGGTTCGTTACCCAAAGGGAGGACAGCCGTACAAGCCGCTTGATTACAGCAGCTCGTTTAAGTCGTTTGATTTATACGGCGACAGGGACGGCAGGGTGCTTGTTATTACTTACGGCAGGCTGTTTTCAAATGCCTGCAGAGCTCTTGAACGCTTGAAAAAAGACGGTGAAAAGGCGTGTGTTTTAAAGCTTAACTGCATAAAGCCGATAGATATTGAGGCTGTAAAGACTGCTTGTGAATACAGCAGTATCCTCTTTTTTGAGGAGGGTATGAAGACAGGCGGAGTCGGGGAAGGCTTTTTGTGTATGCTTGAAGAATGCGGATATCGCGGCAGCTTTTCATTAATGGCAATAAACGATGAATTTGTCGCCCAGGCAGAGGTTGAAAGAACGCTTGAAAAGCTCAATCTTGACGAAAATTCAATGTATAATAATATCCTCGGCGCGCTTCGGAGGTGTGATTTTGGCAGAGAAAAAAAGACTTGACGCTCTTGTTTTTGAGCGAGGCTATGCCCCAAGCCGAGAAAAGGCAAGGGCATATATAATGGCAGGACTTGTTTATGCCGATAATCAGAAGGCGGATAAACCGGGGGCGGCGTATCCCGCAAGCGTTGTGCTTGAGGTTCGCGCGTCCGCGCCAAAATATGTAAGCCGGGGCGGCTTTAAGCTTGAAAAGGCAATCGACTCCTTCGGGCTCAGGCTTGACGGTTGCGTTGCAATGGATATAGGCGCGTCAACCGGCGGCTTTACTGACTGTATGCTTCAAAACGGCGCCGCAAAGGTTTATTCTGTCGACGTGGGCTACGGCCAGCTTGACTGGCGTCTTAGAAACGACGAGCGGGTGGTTAATCTGGAAAGGCAGAACATTCGCTACTTGAAAGCGGAGCAGATTCCGGACGAGATTGATTTTTTCAGCGTTGACGTTTCGTTTATATCGCTCAGGCTGGTGCTTCCGGTTGCAAGGCAGTTTTTAAAGAACGGCGGAACGGCTGTGTGCCTTATAAAGCCTCAGTTTGAGGCAGGACGTGAAAACGTGGGGAAAAAGGGCGTAGTTCGCGACCCGAAGGTACACACAAGGGTAATAGAAGAAATAAGGGACTTTTGCCTTGAAAACGGATTCAACGTCCTTGGACTTGACTTTTCCCCGATAAAGGGGCCGGAGGGCAATATAGAGTACCTGATACATATAGAGAAAACGGATAAACAGCCAATGCTGCTCGCGGCAAAAACAGCGCGGCAGCTTACCGAAGAATCGCACGCTGAGCTTGATAAGAAGGAGTGAGACCCCTGAAAACGGCAGTAATATTAAATCCTTTAAAAAACGGCGCGGCCGAATATACGGCTGAGGCAATAAAGAGAATACAGTCGCTCGGCGGCGTTGTTATGATGAGCACGGAGCAAAAGGAAAAATTTTTTTCCTTCAGCGGAATCGAGTATTATGTTGAAACTGATGAAATGATTGAAAAATGCGATATTGTCATCGCCGTAGGAGGCGACGGAACGATTATAAACGCCGCAAAGCACGCCGCTTTAAAAAACCGTCCTGTTCTCGGCGTGAATTTCGGCAGAATAGGCTTTGTGGCACAGCTTGAGCCATACGAATTGGATAAGCTTGACGCTATAATCTCAGGCAATTATAAAACAGAGAGCAGAATGCTTATTAAGGCGCACTACGTTTCATCAAAGGGTCAGTCGGAGGACTGCTACGCCTTAAACGATATTGTTGTTTCAAGAGGCTCGTTTTCAAGAATAGTCGATTTTTCCGTGGGACATAACGAGCGCAGAATTTGCACATATCGTGCAGACGGACTTATATTTTCAACGCCGACCGGCTCAACGGCATACTCTCTTTCGGCAGGCGGCCCCGTGGTCGAGCCGACTATGGACTGCATAGTTTTTACGCCGGTATGCTCGCACTCGCTGTTTTCCCGTCCGGTTATTTTTTCGGCGGATTCGGTGCTGTCTGTAAACGCCGGCTGCAACGACGACTGCGAGGTGTTGCTGACAGTCGACGGCAAGCGCTCTAAAAGGCTGTATCAAGGGGACACGGTGAAAATATCAAGAGCCGAAGCAAAGGTCAGGCTGATAGTGACAAGCGAAAAAACCTTTTATCAGGTTCTTGGCGATAAGCTTAACCGCCGCACCGAATAAGGAAGTGATTATATGAAATCAAAAAGACATATGAAAATTCTTGAGCTTATAAAGGCTTATGATATAAACACACAGGAGGGTTTGCTTGAGCATCTGCGTTCAAACGGCTTTGACGTTACGCAGGCTACGGTGTCAAGGGACATAAAGGAGCTAAAGCTTCAAAAAACTCTGTCAGACAACGGAAAATACAAATACACCGCCGCTTCAAAGTCGCCGTCAAGTCTTACCGAAAATTTTAACACGCTGTTTTCGGCGTCGGTTTTATCCGTCGATTACGCGGAAAATATGATAGTAATCAAGACAGTCAGTGGAATGGCTCAGGGAGTTTGCGCCGCTATGGACGCTGTTGAGATTAACGGAGTTTTGGGGACGATAGCCGGCGACGACACGATTTTTATTGTTGCAAGGGACGGCGGCTCGGCAGTAGAAATATCGTCGCAGCTTAAAAAGCAGATATAAAAAGAGGTAACGGAAATGCTTGATACTCTTTACATCGAAAATATCGCGGTAATCGAAAAAACGTCAATAGACTTTACACAGGGCTTTAATGTTCTGACAGGTGAAACAGGCGCCGGCAAATCAATCGTTATAGACGCCATAAACGCGATATTAGGCAACAGAACATCTAAGGAGCTTATACGAACCGGAGCCGCGAAGGCTCTTGTAAGCGCCGAGTTTTCAGATATATCCGCAAAGGCTCAGCAGGCGCTTAGGGAGATCGGATGTATAAACGAGGATGAGCCGAAAAGCCTTGTGATAAACAGAGAGATAAGCGCAAGCGGCAAAAATTTGTGCAGGATAAACTGTGTTCCGGTGCCGGTCAGCGCTCTTAAAGGCATAGGAAAATTCCTTGTTGATATTCACGGTCAGCACGAAAGCTATGAGCTTTTCAGCGGCGACAAGCACCGAGAATATATAGACGATTATGCCAATACCGGCATTTTGCTTGAAGAGTACAGAAAGGTCTTTCACGCCCTCAAGGACTGTAAACACCGCCTTGACGACGCGGAAAGCGACGACAACGAAAGAGAACGCAGGATAGACATACTTAAATACCGCGTAAACGAGATAGAGCAGTCAAAAATTGAAGACGGAGAGCTTGAAGCGCTTAAAGAGGAAAGGCTGATTTGCAGGAATAACGCGAAGATAACATCATCAATAGCCTCGGCTCATTCGCTTTTAAGCGGTGACGATAACTTCAGCGTGCTTTCCGCTGTTATGCAGTCGGTGCAGAGCCTTGAGGAAATAGCGCCGATTTTAAAAGAGGCGGGCGGCATTGCCGAACGTCTTGACAATGTATATTACGAGATAGACGACTGCGTCGACTCTCTCTCTTCGATTTTGTCCGACAGGGAAAACAGCGAGGACAGGCTTGATGAAATTGAGCAGAGGCTTGACCTTATAAACGGAATAATGAAAAAATACGGGCCGGAATATTCGGACGTTATGCAGTGCCTTGAAGACAGCAAAAAGGAGCTTGAGCTGCTTGAGGGATACGAGGAAACTATGGAGGCTCTGCTTGACGAATATAACGAGCTTGCACAGCAGGCGCTGGAGCTTGCCGGAGAAATATCTCAGCTCAGACGGGACGGAGCGCAGGAGTTTATACAGGCGGTTCAATCGCAACTTGAATATCTTGATATGCCAAACGTAAGGCTTTTGGTAAATATAGAAAAAACAAAGCTTACCGAAAACGGAATGGATAAAATAGAGCTTTTAATTTCCGCCAACCCCGGCGAGGAGCCAAAGCCTGTTTCAAAGATAGCCTCCGGCGGAGAGCTTTCAAGAATAATGCTTTCAATAAAGAACGTGCTGTCCGATACAAACGGCGCCGAAACAATGATATTTGACGAGGTAGACGTTGGAATAAGCGGAAGCGCGGCGCAAAAGGTAGGGCTAAAGCTTAAATCGGTTTCAAACGGCAGACAGGTCATATGCGTAACTCATCAGGCGCAGATAGCCGCCCTTGCCGATTCGCACTATCTTATAGAAAAGAGCTTTGACGGAGGAAAGACATTCACAAGCGTAAAACGGCTCAGCTTTGAACAGCGCAAATATGAGCTTGCAAGGATAATAGGCGGACTTAACATAACCGAGATAACACTAAAACACGCCGAAGAAATGCTGAATCAATAAGACCGGAGCATAGCGATGAAAATTTGGACGGTGCCGAAACTTAACAGGGATACGGCGAGAGAAATTGCCGAGAAGGCTGCAATCCCACAGATTGCGGCATACGTTCTTGCGGCAAGAGGCGCGCAAAGCGCCGAGTCGGCGTTAAAAAAGCTGCCAAACGGCGGCGAGCTTATCGACCCGTTTTTGATGAAGGATATGCAAAAAGCGGCAAACAGAATATCAGCCGCCATGGAGGAGTGCGAACGCATATGCGTTTACGGCGATTATGACGCAGACGGGGTCTGCGCCACAGCTCTGCTTTTTTCATATCTTTCCGATATGGGAGCCGATGTGTTTTACTATATCCCGTCGCGCCGTGACGAGGGCTACGGTATGAATGAGGCGGCTGTTAAAAAAATAGCCGAAATGAATACGTCGCTTATAATAACCGTAGATAACGGAATTTCGGCAGTAGATGAAATCGACCTTGCGCTGTCGCTCGGCATTGATACGGTCGTCACCGACCATCACAAGCCCGACGTCGCGCTGCCGAATGCGGCGGCAATTATAAATCCTCACAGGCACGACTGCCAATATCCCTTCAAGGAGCTCAGCGGCGTAGGCGTAGCCTTCAAGCTTGTAGCCGCTCTTGCAGGAGAGGGCGTGTCTCAGGAGGAGCTTTTATACGAATACGCCGATATTATTTCAATCGGAACTGTCGGCGATGTTGTTCCGCTTGTGGGTGAAAACAGAATATTCGTACAAAAGGGTATTGAGTGTATGAAAAACAGGCAAAGGGTAGGCATAAAAGCGTTGCTTGAATGCTGCGCTATAGACCCTGACGGCATTAATTCCGAAAAAATAGCATACTCAATAGTACCCAGAATAAATGCCTGCGGCAGACTCGGCGAATCGCAAACGGCTCTTGAGCTGCTGCTTGCCGAGGATGAGGACGTTGCTTTGCAGCTTGCCGAGGAGCTTTGTCTGGAAAATTCAAACCGCCGAAGCGTCGAGGCGGACATAATGGCTCAGGCGTGTGAAATAATTGAAAATGACAGCAAAATAAAAAACAGAAGCATAATCGTTGTATCGGGCAACGACTGGAATACCGGCGTTGTCGGAATAGTCGCCTCAAGGCTTAAGGAGCTTTACGGCAAGCCGACGATAGTAATAGGCGTAAGCAATAAGCTTGCAAAGGGCAGCGGAAGAAGCATAAAAGGCTTTTCGCTTGTTGACGCTGTTTTTGCCTGCCGTGATATTCTTTTAAACTTCGGCGGTCACCCTATGGCTGCCGGCGTTACGCTTAAAGAGGATAATATAAAGGCGTTTTCCGATATGATAAACAGCTATGCCGACTCCATCGGCTCAATGCCGTTTCAGGAGCTTAATATAGATTTAAAGCTTAACCCTGCCGTAATAGACGTACAGCTTGTTAAGGAGCTTAAATATCTTGAACCGTATGGCGCGGGAAATCCCCAGCCGCTGTTCGGAATATACAATATGCGCCTTGTATCCGTTACCGAGGTCGGCGGCGGAAAGCACTTAAGGCTCGTTTTAAGCCGTGATGAAAGCTATATCACGGTTATGTATTTTTCTCACACAAGAGATGAATTTATATTTGAGCCGGGCGACATACTTGACCTTGCGGTAACTCTTGAAATCAATCTTTATAATGATATGCAGAGCGTTTCGTTTATTTTAAGGGATGTAAAGCTTAGAGATGAAAATTTTGAAGAATGCTTGAAAAGCGTAAGAATATATGAGAAAATGATTATCAACAGACCTCTCGGCGCGGATGAGCTTAAATCAATTTTGCCGACAAGAGAGGACTTTGTATTGGTATATAAAAAAATAAAGGGCGCAAAGCTTAAAACAAGACTTTCAAGTCTTTGGTGCAGCTTTGGCGGAGCGCTCTCCTGCGGAAAAATAAAGGTTATAATACAGGCGCTTGAGGAGCTTTCGCTGATAGAATGCAATTCAAAAGGGGAAATACTAAGTCTTAATGCGTTAAGCTACAGCGGAAAGGCGGATCTGTCAAGCGCGCCGATAATCAAAAAGATACATAACGCTTTAAACGGAGGGATAGGATAATGCCAAAGGGAACTATACATTATCAGGATTATGAGCAGCTTGTAGAGATGCTTAAGAAAAGCGAAAACAGCTTTGATATGGAGCTTATCGACAAGGCGTATCAGCTTGCGCTGAAGGCTCACGGCGATCAGCGCCGCGTTTCCGGCGTGCCGTATATTCTTCATCCGACATCTGTCGCCTGTATTCTTGTGGATATGGGTATGGATACCGATTCTATCTGCGCCGCGCTGCTGCACGATGTTGTAGAGGACACCGACGTGACGTATGAGGACGTTAAAAAGGAGTTTGGCGTTGATATAGCAAATCTTGTGGACGGCGTTACAAAGCTTGCGAAAATACCGTATTCCTCCCGTGAGGATCAGCAGGCGGAAAACGTAAGAAAAATGCTTATAGCAATGTCAAACGACATCAGGGTTATAATAATAAAGCTTGCCGACAGACTGCACAATATGCGGACTATCGAGTGTATGCGCGAACAAAAAAGACGTGACAAGGCGCTTGAAAATATGGAGATATTCGCGCCTATTGCTCACAGACTGGGAATTCGGGCTATAAAGGAGGAGCTTGAGGATTTGAGCATACTCTATCTTGACCCGGTCGGCTATCATGAGATTGAAACCGCGCTTGCGCTTACAAAGGACGGCCGCGACGCTTTCATTAAAAGCATAAAGGATAAGATTATAGAAAAAACAAAAAACCTTATTCCGGACGTCCGTGTTGACGGCAGGGTAAAGAGTATAAACGGAATATACAGAAAAACGTATATGCGCGGAAAGACGATAGAGCAGATATTTGATATTTTTGCCGTTAGGGTCATAGTAAACACGGTGAACGACTGCTACAACGCCCTTGGCGTTATCCATGAAATATTCAAGCCCATTCCTAACCGATTTAAGGATTATATTTCAACGCCGAAGCCGAATATGTATCGCTCTCTGCATACTACCGTAATAGGAGAGGAGGGCATTCCGTTCGAGGTGCAGATAAGAACATGGGAAATGCACCAAACGGCTGAATACGGAATTGCCGCGCACTGGAAGTATAAGCTCGGACTGTCTAAAAAGGACAGCTTTGAGGATAAGATAACGTGGATAAGAAAGATGCTTGAAAATCAGGCGGACGACGATAATACCGATATTTTAAGAAATATAAAAACCGACCTTGCGCAGGAGGACGTTTTTGTTTTTACTCCAAAGGGAGATATAATAGACTTGCCTTACGGCTCAACGGTAATTGACGTTGCCTACGCCATACACACGGCGGTTGGAAACAGAATGACAGGCGCGAAGGTAAACGGAAAAATAGTGCCGATAGACTACAATGTAAAAACGGGTGAAATCGTAGAGATTTTGACAAAAAAGGAGGGCGGATGCCCTAACCGAGACTGGCTTAAAATTGTAAAAACAAGCGAAGCAAGAAGCAAAATAAGGCAGTGGTTCAAAAAGGAAAAGCGTGAGGAAAATATAGAAACCGGCAAAATGGAGATAGAAAGAGAATTTAAGCACGCGAAAATCGTTTTAAGCGACAGTGAAATGGCTGAGCTTGTAAATCTCGTGCTAAAGAAAAAGGGCTATCCGAATGTCGATGATTTGTACGCCGCAATAGGCTACGGCGGCGTTCAGCTTTGGAAGATGATGCCGAGGATAAAGGAGGAGTATCTAAAAAGATATGAGCCCGTTCAGACAGAGATAAAGCCGGTAATATCGGAAAAGCCGAAAAAAAGCAGAGTCAGCAGCGGAGTTATCGTCGACGGCTTTGACGATGTTCTGATAAAGCTTGCCATGTGCTGCAAGCCTCTGCCGGGCGATGACATAATCGGCTTTATAACAAGGGGCAACGGCGTGTCAATACACAAAAAGAGCTGCTCCAACATTCCAAGGGATATTGAGTCCTGCGAACAGCCGGAAAGATATATACAAGCGTCGTGGGCGCAGGACGTAAACGAAAGCTTCCAGACTACTCTTGAGATACTTTCAAACGACAGAACGGGTCTTATTGCAGACATTACAAACCAGCTTTCCGCCATGCACATTTTTATTAACAATATGGATTCAAAGGAAAGCAAGGACGACCTTGCGATAATGCACTTTTCCATAACCGTAAACGGTATGGATCATTTAAGAGGAGTTATATCGAGGCTGTCTAACGTAAAGGGCGTTATATCAATATCAAGGCAGTAGAATGTGCTGCCGTTACAAACGGAGGAAATATGAAGGCTGTTATTCAGCGCGTTAAGCGCGCTTCCGTAAAGGCGGACGGAAGCCTTACCGGGGAAATTGGCAGGGGCTTTGCAATCCTTCTTGGCGTTGCACAGGGCGATACTGAAAAGGACGCGGAGCTGCTTGCGGATAAAATTTTTAATCTGCGTGTTTTCACAGACGAAAACGATAAAATGAATTTGTCGCTTGCTTCTGTCGGCGGCGAGGCTCTTGTTGTGTCAAATTTTACGCTTTGCGCAGACTGCTCGCACGGCAGACGGCCAAGCTTTTTCTCCGCCGCCGACCCGAAGGACGCGGACGTGCTATATGAGTATTTTAAAAGATGTATGCTCGATAAAGGCGTAAGCAGGCTTGAATGCGGAGTTTTTGGCGCGGATATGGAGCTTAGCCTTGTAAACGACGGGCCTGTAACTATTATTCTTGATTCACGGGAGCTGAAAAAATAATGCTGAAATATAAGATTTATCAGGTGGGCGTTCTTGCGGCGAATTGCTGCATAATTACCGACTGTGAGAGCGGCTGCTGCGCAATAGTCGATCCCGGCGACAAATCGCCGGAGCTTACGGAAGCCGTAAACGCAGTACCGAACGGAAATATAAAATATATTCTGCTCACACACGGCCACTTCGACCACATTGGCTTTGCCGGCGAATTAAAGAAAAAAACCGGCGCATCACTCGTTATCGGCAAAGGCGATGAGGATTTTTTGTCCGATTCGAGGCTTAATCTTTGCGGCGACTTCGGAAAAACAAGCGAAAAATTGAGCGCCGATTTGGTTGTTTGCGACGGGGACTCTTTAAAGCTCGGAAATACCGAAATAAAGGTTATAAGCCTGCCCGGACATACAAAGGGCGGAACCGGCTATCTTGCCGACGGAAAGCTTTTCTGCGGAGATACTCTTTTTAAAGAGTCTATGGGGCGAACCGATTTCCCGACGGGAAACGAAAACGAGCTGCTTATGTCGCTTAATAGGCTTTCAAGGCTGCCTGATGAAACGCGGGTTATCTGCGGTCACGGCGAGAGAACCACTATAGGAGAGGAAAAGCTCCGCAATCCGTGTATGAGGTACGCCATAAATAAATTCGGCAATTAGCTTTACAGGGTATTACATATGAGAGTGTTTACGGAAAATCATAAGTTCCATTATGAAATTGAAAATCTCACGAGAGTTTTTTTTCCGAATGAAAAAATCGAGATTATAAAGGGCGGCTTTTACGGCGACAAAACCGAGCCCTTTATAATTACGAGGGTCGAGGAAAAAAACGGCGGCACAAGACTTTTTTGCTCCCTTTCGTCCGAAGGCGTCAACATTGAAAGAGAAAAAACTCTTGTCCCCGTAAGCTTTGATGACGAAACGGAAAGAAGCCTTGCTGTGCTGCTCTTTGACGTGCTTTCCGAATATACCGGAATAACTCCCCCTTGGGGAATACTTACTGGCGTGCGTCCGATAAAGCTGTTCAGAAAACTTACGGAGGAGCTTGGAGCGGAAGGCGCGGAGGAATATTTTAAAGGCAGACTTTTGGTCAATGATGAAAAAATAAGGCTTTCTTCCGTTACAGAGAAAAACGAAAAGCGGATAATAGAGACCTCGACCCCAAGCTCCTTCAGCCTCTATGTTTCTATACCGTTTTGTCCGTCAAGATGCAGCTACTGCTCTTTTGTTTCCCAGTCCGTTGAAAAAAGCCTTAAGCTTATCGAACCGTATGTGGAGCTTTTGTGCAGAGAAATTGAAATGACCGGTAAGCTTGCAGCCGAGCTTTCGCTTGAATTGCAAAGCGTTTACATAGGCGGCGGAACTCCGACCGTTCTAAGTCCCGAACAGCTCAGGGCGGTTATGGGGGCGATTGTGCGCAGCTTTGATATGAGCGGATGCCGTGAATTTACCGTTGAAGCCGGCAGACCCGACACCGTGACAAATGAAAGGCTTACGGCGATAAAGGAGTGCGGCGCAGACAGAATAAGCATTAATCCCCAAACGCTCAACGACGAAATATTAAGGAGCATAGGCAGAAATCACACAGCCGATGAATTCTACAAGGCTTATGAAACGGCACGCAGATGCGGATTTGACCACATTAATACGGATTTGATAGCAGGACTGCCGAATGAGGGTTCGGAAAGCTTTAGGAAAACGCTTGACAATATAACGGCTCTCGCCCCTAAGAGCATTACGGTGCATACGCTGTCCATGAAGCGCTCGTCAAGGCTTACCGCGCAGGGAGTCGAGCTGCTGCGCAGGGATGCCGCCGCGGCTGAAGATATGCACAGATACTGTTCAGAGATACTGCCTGCACTGGGCTATGAGCCGTATTATCTTTACAGGCAGAGCAGAATGGTCGGCAACCTTGAAAACGTCGGCTGGTCACAAAAGGGCAGCGAGGGTATATATAATGTGTTTATCATGGATGAAACGCATTCAATACTTGGCTGCGGAGCCGGAGCGACAACAAAGCTTAAGCAGCCGGACGGAGCGTATATTGAACGAATATTTAACTACAAATACCCGTATGAATATTTAAAGGGATTCGATGAAATGCTGCGCAGAAAGGACAGAATAAGGGCATTTTATAACGAATACGGATTTTAAATATATGCGTTCAGCCAAATATTAACAATATGTTAATTGAAACGGGCTTGTATGAATGATATAATGTAGGAAACAAAAAAGGAGATGCTTTAGTTGAGTATATTTGATGATTTTTTGATCAATGCAAAAACAGCGGTAAACGCCGTTGGCAAAAAGGCTGAAAAGGTAGTTGATACATCAAAGCTGAAATATGCCGAGGCAGGACTTCAAAGCGAGATAAATAAAAAATACCGTTCGCTCGGACGCTTCGTATATGAAAGCTATATTGCGGGCGAAATGGACAAGGAAGCTCTTGATGATAAAATAAACGAGCTCAAGGAGCTTAACGAAAACCTTGAATCGACAAGAGAGCTTATTAACGCTCAAAGAAACAAGGTCACCTGCAAAACCTGCGGAGCGATTGTAAGCGCGGATTTGAAATTCTGCGGAAACTGCGGAGCAAAGCTTTACGGCAACACCCCGTCAGACGAGGAATACGCCGATATGTCCGACGATACTGAGGACGCCGGCGACGATACGGAAAAGGACGCGGACGAGGCTTAAAAATCAACAGCTTAACCCGTCGGAATATATGCTATTATGGGCGGCGATGAGCCGCCCGTGTTTTGTGAACAAAGGAGAGGTTGATTTTGGAGCGACAGACATTGCAAAATGACAGCAGTAAAAAGCAAAGCTTTTTAAAGGGCGCAATGGTTATGTCTATCAGTATGATCATAGTTAAAGTGATAGGGATGATATATAAGATACTGCTCGGTCAATTTCTGAACGGAGTAGGCTACGGTATGTTTACTATCGCCTATAATTTTTACGATCCGCTCTTTATGCTGGCAACCGCCGGCTTTCCTATTGCCATTTCAAGACTTGTTTCAAAGAATATAGCCGAAAACCGCTTCCGAGACGTTAAAAAGCTTCATAAAATATCCATTCCGCTTTTTGTGTTTACGGGTGCGGTGTGCTGTTCTCTTATGATAATCTTCAGCGAAACGTATGCCGATTATGTTAAATGCAACGAGGCAAAATATGCAATATGCTCTCTTGCTCCAACAATATTTTTCGGTTGTCTTATGTCTATATACAGGGGATATTTCGAGGGAATGCGCAATATGGTGCCAACGGCTGTTTCAGAGGTTATGGAGGCCGCCGGAAAGCTCATTTTGGGTCTTTCCGCTGCTGCCGTGGTTACGGCTATAGGCTCAAACGAATTTCAGTCCTCGGGCACAGTGTTTGGAACTGCATACGCTAATTTGGAGGAGGCGCAGGGCGCGATAATGGTGTACGCCGTTTGCGCGGCTCTGCTTGGAATCGTCGCGGGCGCAATGCTCGGATTTATATTCCTGTTTTTAAGGTACAAGGTCAAGGGCTGCGATGTTACACGCCGCCAGCTTTATTACTCGGAGCCGGCGCGCTCCGGCAAGGATATAACTAAGGAGCTTGTTAAAACAGCTATTCCCATTGGTCTTAATTCGCTTGTCCTGAGCATTTCTGGACTTATAGATTCATCTCTTATACAAAGAAGAATAGTCGATCTTGTGAATGAAAACGAACCGCTTATGAGAAGCCTTTACCCGACGGTTGAGGAAGCCGTTTTTAAAAACGGCGCGCTGCAAACGCATTTAAACGGGTGCTATGGCTATGCGCTTACACTTATGATGCTTGTCACCGCCGTTACTCAGGCGTTCGGCACAAGCGCGCTGCCTAATCTTACAGCCGCTTGGACAGGCGGAGTAAAGAAGGATATTAAGGACAACATAGAAATGGTGCTTAAAATGACGTTGTCGTTTGCCCTTCCCGCCGGACTTGCACTTTCGTGCTTGTCATGGCCGCTTTTAAACCTTCTTTACGGCAATCGCGTAAACGAGGTTGAGATAGCCTCCAAAATATTGCAGATACTCGGAATATCCGTTATATTCATAGCGACGAGCACGCCGATTTGCAGTATGCTTCAGGCGGTTGGCAGAGTTGATATGCCGCTCAAGCTTATGAGCATAGGAATGGTAATAAAAATACTGCTTAACTATACGCTTGTCGGAATCCCGACGATAAATATTCAGGGAGCGGCGGTAGGCTCGCTTGTTGCATATCTTTTTGTAACTGTCGTAGGACTGTATTTTCTTTGCCGAGAGACAAAAACCGTGCCCGATTTTATGCAAATTCTAATAAAGCCTCTTGTAGGGGCTGCGGTATGCGTTTTCCTTGCGTGGCTGCTTTATAATTCGATTTCATCGGTTATATCTCCGAGAATTTCAATTATTTTGGTAGTTGTCTTTACTGTGATAATATACCTGTTTTCTCTTGTTTTTCTTAGGGTTATAAGCAGAAAAGAGTTAATGATGTTGCCAAAAGGTGAAAAAATTGCAAAACTACTTGAAAAAATACACATTATGAGGTAAAATAACAAATAGCTAAATATTTTGTGACTTTTTTTCGGACGGATGTGTATTTATCATATGGATTTCAAGCAAAAGGAGCGCTATGGCTTTGACGATCTTGTGTCGATAGTAAAGCTTTTAAGAGGCGAAAACGGTTGTCCGTGGGACAAAGAGCAGGATCATATGTCTATACGCCAAAATTTTATTGAAGAAACATATGAGGCAATTGAGGCAATAGATTCTAAGGATACAGAGCTTTTAAAGGAAGAGCTCGGCGACGTTATGCTTCAGGTTGTGTTTCACGCCGTTATGGAAGAAGAAACAGGCAGCTTTGATATTAACGATGTTGCCGACGGAATATGCAAAAAGCTTATAATCCGCCATCCGCATGTGTTTTCCGACGTAACTGCGGAAAATTCCGCTCAGGTGCTTAAAAACTGGGACAAAATAAAGATGCAGACAAAATCGCAGAAAACCCAGTCACAGGCTATGCAGAGCGTGTCAAGAGCGCTGCCGTCGCTTATGAGGAGTCAAAAAATTCAGCAAAAGGCGGCGAAGGTCGGCTTCGATTGGGAAAATGTTGATGGTGCGCTTGATAAGCTGTATGAGGAAATTGACGAGCTTAAATCGGCAATAAAGAATAATGATACGGAAAATCAATATGAAGAATTGGGCGACGTTTTATTCTCTGTCGTCAATGTTTCCCGCTTTATAAACGCAGACCCCGAAAGGGCGCTGTATGACTGCTGTGATAAATTTACCGACAGATTTCAAAAGCTTGAAAATTTAGCAAAACAGCAGGGCATAGATATAAAAAATTCAGACCTTAATACACTTGATTCCCTTTGGGATAGAGTTAAGGAAATAAATTAATGTGAAATTCAGGAGGATATTCAAATGAACAAAACAGAATTAGTTGCTGCAGTAGCAGAAAAGAGTGGCCTTTCAAAGAAGGACTCGGAAAAGGCAGTATCAGCTGTGATTGATACTATCATTAACTCTGTTGCTAAAGGTGAGAAGGTTCAGTTTGTTGGTTTCGGTACTTTTGAACAGCGTCAGAGAAACGCAAGGACCGGTATCGATCCGAGAACAAAGAAGCAGATAAACATTCCTGCTTCAAAGGTTCCTGCATTTAAGGCAGGCAATGCTTTTAAAGAGGCTGTAAACAAATAATCCAAGCTGAGGAATGTCTGCCATATGGCAGACATTCTTGGTTTACAAGGGCGTTTTTACTAAGAAAGATTAATGCCCGCTTACGCCGGCTTGCAGGGAGGAATAACAATGCGGCTTGACAAGTATCTTAAAATTTCAAGAATAATAAAGAGGCGCACGGTTGCAAACGAGGCGTGCGACGCAGGCAGAGTAACGGTAAACGGCAGGACTGCAAGAGCCTCGTATGATGTAAAAACGGGCGACGAGATTGAAATATTACTCGGAAGCAGAGCGCTTAAGGTCAGGGTGACCGCCGTAAACGAATACGCCAAAAAGGAGCAGGCGTCCGATATGTATGAGCTTTTATAAGCCGACCGCCGCTAAAATCATATTTTTTCGATTTATTTCATATCATTTACCATATTATTTGTGGAGTGGTGTGAATGGCAGAACCGAAAAATTCAACAAAGAAGAATCATAGCGTTTGTCTTGAAAACCGCAGCGTGCTAAGTGTTGAGGGTGTAAACGACGTCGGCAGCTTTGACACGCAGTCCGTCATACTGTATACGGATTACGGCGGACTTTGCATAAAGGGCTCTGCTCTGCATATAAGCAAGCTCAGCCTTGATTCCGGCGAGGTGATAATAGACGGAAAAATCAGCGCAATGATTTACACTGAAGCAAGCGAAAAAAAGCGCGGCGTGTTTGAGCGCTTGTTTAAATAATGGAGATCTCAAGCTTTCCGCAATGGCAGATTTTTCTTATCTGTCTTGCGTGGGGAATACCGTGCGGCGTATTTTATGATTTTTTTCGCTTTTTGCGCAAGGCGGGTCTTAATTCTAAAACAGCGGTCGCCGTACAGGATATAATTTTTATGTGTCTTTGCGCCGTTTGGCTTTTCTTGCTTGCGTGCGCTCTTAATTTCGGGATTGTCAGAGTATATATGGCGCTCGGCTTTTTTGGCGGAGCTTTGATTTACCGTTTTACAGTCGGAATATTCAGCGGCAGGCTGCTTGATTTTTTGGTTTTGAACGCCTCAAGGATATTCGGAAAAGTAAAAAGGCTCATCAAAACAATTTTTTCGTTTTTTTGCAAGCAAACAGGCAAAATCACGGTCATATTTTGTTCCTTACATAAAAATTATAAAGAAAAATCAAAAAATACCTTGAAAGATAAAACAAACAAGGTGTATAATTATAAAAAGCAAACTTCGGCTTTTGGATTAAGATTAAGGAGGGCTGAGAGTGAGGGAAGTCGTAAAGGAGATTGCTCCGGCAAAAAAACCAAGAAAAAAACGTAACATAATTTTGGGCGTTTGCTTTGGGCTGTTTATCGCGTATGCCTGCTTTACCCTTATTTCGCAGCAAATTCAAATTAACCGCAAACAGTCGGAGCTTGCCGAGCTTGAAGACAAAATTGTTATTCAAGAGGTAAAAAACGGCGAGGTAGAGGACGTGTACAAGTCGGACGACAAAAAAAGCGAGGAGTACATTAAAAAAATAGCAAGAGAGGAACTTGGCTATGCCGAACCGGATGAGCGTGTTTTTATAAACATTGCCGGCGAATAACGGTTATTTAACAGGGGGATTTTTTCTATATGCGGCTTGAAGTTGGAAGTATAGTTGACGCCAAGGTTACTGGAATTACAAATTTCGGCGCTTTTGTTGAGCTGCCGGAGGGAAAGAAGGGTATGGTACATATTTCGGAGGTTGCTCCGACCTATGTTGAAAAAATTGCGGATCATCTGACGGTCGGTCAGGAGGTTAAGGTCAAGGTGCTGTCTATTGGCGAGGACGGCAAGATAAGCCTGTCTATTAAAAAAGCGATGGAGCGTGAAAAGGCTCAGCAGCACTCGGGCGCAAAAAAGCAAAGACATACTTCTGCGCAGGGCACGTCAGCTAAAGGGCCGGGCAGCTTTGAATGGCAGCCTAAGCACAGCGACTTAAGCTTTGAGGATATGCTTTCACGCTTTAAGCAGACAAGCGACGAAAAAATCTCTTCACTTAAAAGGGGAGAGGCTCCGCAGAGAAGAAGAAAGCCGCAAAAGTAGCCTGTATATTAAAATGAAATTGAACGGCGGAGTGTTCTGCCGTTTTTGTTTTAAAATTTCTTATTTTTTTGTCAATTGCTCAAAAGACTATGGAAATGTCGTATTGTTTATGATATAATAATCACAATGGCTTTATAAGGCTTAAATAAACGGCTTTGCGCCGTGATTCGAACTGTTATTAACAGCGAAAGGAAAATAAAAATGAATGTAATATTACAGGTTATTCAAAAGCAATGGATTTTTATTCTGCTTGCGGCAGTGTTAATTGGTTTGTTCTACTATATCAAGGCGAAAAAACCTGAAATTTTCAAAAAGTTTGCAATTGCGGAATTTGCGGCGTCAATTGTGCTGCTTGTCGTTTTTGCGCTTTTCGGATTTCAGGATCTCTTCCTCCTCGCGCCTATAATTTTAATAAGCTGCGAAATTTTCGGATATGTGATAACGGGCAAGATAGTCGGCGTTTTGCTTGTCGATTATCTTTTGATAATAGGCATAGATGTGCTTTATAGAAACGGCGCTATCAACGACTTGTTCGATACCGTGCTTTTCTATGCTTTGCAGCTTGTTACGGCAATTGTGGTAGGCATTTTGCTCGATAACCATATAAGAGCCGGAAAAAAAGCAAAGACTCAAAAGGTTGAGGAGCTTAAGGATCAGGAAAGGCTTCAAAGAAAGCAAATGGACGAACATGTAAATGAAATTTTCGCGAAATACGCCGGAAAAGTATCTGAAGCCGAAGATGAGGACGAAGCCGATGAGCCGGACGACGGCGAGGAGGAAAGCAAATACTCATTCGACGCTGCCGAAAACGCCATTTTCAGCTCGTCGCAGGCAAACAGAAACAAGCCCGACAATATAATTCAATTTAAGGATTAATGGCTGCGCGCGCCCGTAACGGCGCTGTAAATCAACAAAATAAAATAGCAACGGTTCACCGTTGCTATTTTTTAAAATTATAAATAATGCTTTTATAAATGCCGATTTAAAAGCGTGCAGGCTGTGATTTTATTATCATTCAAAACGCGGCGGTACGTTTATTTTGACGCCGCCGTATCGCTTGCGCTCGATTTTTCATCGGCGTCGGATGAAGCATTTTCAGTAATATCTTCGTCGGCGCTCCTCGGGTACTGCATACCGTTTATGTAAAGCTTGCTTTCGTCTACAAACCAATGCGTTGTGTCCGCGTTTTCAGCGCTTCCTGCCCACTCAAATTTCATAGCGTCGCCGCTTGTATATACGCTGAGTGTTATCGAGTTGTCGTCATTTACCTCATATTTGCCTGCCGTTCCGCCTATTATGCAGTCGCCGTCGTCTTTAAACTCGCACCACACCTGATTGCGATATTCCCAGTTTCCCTTAATAAGCTCCGATGGCGGTTTTGAATCGGCGGCGGAGCAGCCGGAAAGTAAGATAAATATAAAAAGAACGGGCGCAAGAATTTTAAATATATTTTTTGTTTTCATATTAAATATCTCCTTATTTCTCTTAATTAATAGTATAAGATATTATCGTTTTATGTCAATATAAAAATTCTTAAAATCTCAAAGCGCTTGTTTTGTTAATTTCAACGAATATAACATCGTAAAGGGTCGAAATTTCTCATTGATTTTTTTCACGTTTTACGTTAAAATATTATGATGGTGATAGTTATGAAAAGCGTTTTGATAATATCAAAAACGGAACAAAGCATAACTCCGCTGAAGGAACTTATGAAAAACGAGGGCTATGACGATGCCGAGTGTGCATTTACCTCTGACAGGGCTCTTGAGCTTGCAGCCGAGCGCCATTTTGATGTTGTGATAATCAATACCCCTATTCTTGACAGCGGCGGAATAGATTTGTCCGTAAAGCTTTGCAACACGACCATGTCGGGAGTGTTTGTACTGCTGAAAAGCGAGGTTTATTCAAATTGCTGCAATGCGGTTGAGGAAAAAGGCGTTTTTGCGATAGAAAAGCCGATAAACCGCTCAGGCTTTCATCAATGCTTAAGAATTTGGGAGATTTCAAGAAATCGCTTGGGCTTGCTTGAAAAGGAAAATACCAAATTAAAAAATCAGGTCGAGGAGATAAAAATAATCAACCGTGCAAAATGCACTCTTATGCAGTGCCTGACAATGAGTGAGGAGCAGGCACACCGCTATCTTGAAAAACAGGCGATGGATATGCGAATAAGCAAGCTGAAGATGGCGCAGCGTGTTTTAAGCACATATGAGCTTTAAAGCTTTAAAATAGATTTTGTGAAAGGAATTGATTTTGTATGAGCCGCAAGGCATACCTGATACTCGAAAACGGCAGGACGTTTGAGGGAATAGGCTTTGGCGCAGAAAAAGAGGTTGTTGGAGAGCTTGTTTTTACAACCGCAATGACAGGATACCTTGAGACACTAACTGACCCCAGCTACTACGGTCAGGTAGTTATTCAGACGTTTCCGCTGATAGGAAATTACGGGGTAATTCCCTCTGATTTTGAGAGCAAGCACCCTGCATTGAAAGCGTATATTGTAAGAAACAGGTGTCAAGAGCCGTCCAATTTCCGTTGCGAGGGTATTCTTGACACTTTTTTGAAGGACGAAGGAATACCGGGAATATACGACCTTGACACAAGAGCGCTGACAAGAATAGTGCGTGAATACGGCGTGATGAACTGCAAGGTGACGTATTCTCTTGACAATATCGAAAAGGATATTGAGCAGATTAAAAATTACAAGGTGATAAATGCAGTGTCCTCTGTTTCTACGGGAGAGCGTGAGGAGCTCAAGGCGGAAAATCCGAAGCATCACGTTGTTTTATGGGATTTCGGCGCTAAGGGCAACATAGCAAGGGAGCTTGTAAAGAGAGGCTGCGACGTTACCGTAGTTCCGGCGAATACAAGCGCAGACGAGATAGCCGCGCTCAAGCCCGACGGAATAATGCTCTCAAACGGGCCGGGAGATCCGCAGGAGAACACCGAGATAATCGAGCAGCTTAAAAAGCTGTGTGAGAAAAAGATACCAACATTCGGCATATGCCTTGGACATCAGCTCCTTGCGATTTCTCAGGGGGCAAGAACGCAAAAGCTAAAATACGGTCACAGGGGAGCAAACCAGCCGGCAACCGACAACGAAACGGGCAGAGTGTATATAACAAGCCAGAATCACGGATATGCGGTGCTGAGCAATACGCTTCCCGATACGGCAAAGGAAAGCTTTAAAAACGGAAACGACGGCACCTGCGAGGGCGTCACCTACACCAATATGCCAGCCTTTTCGGTTCAATTTCACCCCGAGGCATGCGGCGGGCCGCTTGACACGGCTTTTCTGTTCGACAGGTTTATATCTATGATGGAATAATTTTAATCATAAATATTACGGCTTTTGAAAGGAATGTGACAAATGCCACTTAATAAAAATATTAAAAGAGTAATGGTAATAGGCTCAGGTCCAATCGTTATAGGACAAGCCGCCGAATTTGACTATGCCGGAACACAGGCGTGCCGCGCGCTTAAGGAAGAGGGACTTGAGGTCATTCTCATAAACTCAAACCCGGCTACTATTATGACAGACAACGCAATGGCGGATAAAATATATATCGAGCCCCTTAATCTTGAAACGGTTAAGAGGATAATAAAAAAGGAAAAGCCGGACAGCCTGCTGTCAACGCTTGGCGGTCAGACCGGCTTGACGCTTTCAATGCAGCTTGCGAGAGACGGCTTCCTTGAAAAAGAGGGAGTTCAGCTTTTGGGCGCCGACCCGGACACCATCGACAAGGCAGAGGACAGGCAGATGTTCAAGGACACCATGCAGTCTATCGGACAGCCGGTCATACCGTCAAAGGTTGTAAACGATGTTGAATCCGCCGTGAAATTCGCGAATGAAATAGGATACCCTGTTATTATACGTCCTGCCTTTACCCTTGGCGGAACTGGCGGCGGAATAGTAAACAACGAGGACGAGCTGCGCGAGATAACCGCTAACGGACTTGAGCTTTCGCCTATAACGCAGGTACTTGTTGAAAGGTGCATTGCAGGCTGGAAGGAAATTGAGTTTGAGGTTATGCGTGACAGCAAGGGCAATGTTATAACCGTTTGCTCTATGGAAAACCTTGACCCTGTTGGCGTACACACGGGCGACAGTATAGTAATAGCTCCAACCGTTACCCTCTCTGATAAGGAATATCAGATGCTGAGAAGCGCTTCTCTCGATATTATATCGGCGCTTGGCGTTGAGGGCGGTTGCAACTGTCAGTTTGCGCTTAACCCGGAAAGCTTTGAGTATGCGGTTATAGAGGTTAATCCGAGAGTTTCCCGTTCGTCCGCGCTTGCTTCAAAGGCAACGGGCTATCCTATTGCAAAGGTATCCGCGAAAATCGCAATCGGCTATACGCTCGACGAGATAAAAAATGCCGTTACCGGCTCAACCTACGCTTGCTTTGAGCCTGCGCTTGACTATGTTGTTGTAAAATTCCCGAAATGGCCATTTGATAAATTTGTATACGCAAAGAGGACGCTCGGCACGCAGATGAAGGCGACCGGCGAGGTTATGTCCATCGCGCCGACCTTTGAGCAGGCGATAATGAAGGCTGTAAGAGGAGCCGAGATTTCACTTAAAACGCTCGACCACGAAAAATTTATAAATATGTCGGTCGAAAATTTAAGAAAGCGCCTTGAAATCTGCGACGATGAAAGACTGTTCTGCGTTTATTCGGCGCTTAAAAAGGGTATAACGGTTGAAGAAATACATAATATAACGCTTATTGACGAATGGTTCTTATACAAGCTTCTTAATATAATAAATCTTGAAAACGAGCTTTCAAAGGGAGAGCTTACTGACGAGCTTTATCTAAGAGCAAAGCATATGGGCTTTCTTGATGAAACGATTAAAAAGCTGAGCGGCTGCGAGATTGAAAATCCCGTGCTTCCCGTTTATAAAATGGTTGATACCTGCGCCGCTGAATTTAAAGCCGAAACACCGTATTTCTACTCTACCTATGACACTGAAAACGAGGCGGAGGAGTTTATTAAGGAAACAAACGACGGCAAGAAGACGATAGTTGTTTTCGGCTCCGGCCCGATAAGAATAGGTCAGGGAATAGAGTTTGACTATGCTTCGGTTCACTGTGTTTGGGCGCTTAAAAAGGCAGGCTTCGACGTTGTTATCGTCAATAATAACCCCGAAACCGTATCAACCGATTTTGACACGGCGGACAGGCTTTATTTTGAGCCGCTTACAAACGAGGACGTTATGGGCGTTATCAATACGGAGAAGCCCTATGGAGTTGTCGTAGCCTTTGGCGGACAGACGGCTATAAAGCTTACGGGATACCTCAGCAGGCACGGTGTAAACATACTTGGAACATCGGCTGACAGCATTGATATGGCTGAGGACAGAGAGCGCTTTGACGAGCTGCTTGAAAAGCACAACATAAAGCGTCCCCAGGGCTTTACCGTTATGACGACCGAAGAGGCGCTTGATGTTGCCGATAAAATAGGCTATCCTGTTTTAATGCGTCCGTCTTATGTTCTTGGCGGACAGAATATGATAATCGCCTATAACAGCGACGACATAATAGAATATATGGCGATAATTCTTTCGCAAAATATAGAAAACCCGATACTTATTGACAAATATCTTATGGGAACCGAGATTGAAATTGACGCCATATGCGACGGCGAGGACATTCTTATTCCCGGCATAATGGAGCACATAGAAAGAGCCGGCGTTCACTCCGGCGACTCTATCGCCGTATATCCGGCATGGAATATAAGCGATAAGATGACAAGCAGAATAGTAAAAAGCTCAAAGGATCTTGCGCTTTCTCTCAAAACAAAGGGTCTTGTCAATATACAGTATCTGATTTACGGCGGAGATCTGTATGTTATAGAAGTAAATCCGCGTTCTTCAAGAACAATTCCTTATATAAGCAAGGTAACGGGAGTGCCTATGGTAGACCTTGCGACAAAGGCTATGCTTGGTGAAAAGCTCGCGGATATGGGCTACGGCACAGGACTTTACAAAAAATCTCCGTATGTTGCCGTTAAGGTTCCTGTTTTCTCGTTTGAAAAGCTTATAAATGTGGATAACCACCTGGGGCCGGAAATGAAATCGACCGGCGAGGTTCTCGGCGTTGCCGGTACGCTTGAAGAGGCTTTATACAAGGGACTTACCGGCGCAGGCTATAAAATGACAAAGTCCGGCGGCGTGCTGATAACGGTAAGAGATTCCGATAAGAGAGAAATAGGAGATCTTGCGAAAAAATACTCGGAGTTAGGCTTTGAGCTTTACGCCACAAGAGGAACGGCAGAGGTGCTCAAAAGCTACGGCATAAAGGCTCATGTCGTAGATAAAATCCACGAGTCAAAGGATAATACCCTGACCCTGATAGAAAGCGGCAAGATAAGCTATGTTATCTCAACCTCGTCAAAGGGAAGAATACCGTCCCGTGACAGCGTAAAAATACGCAGAAAAACGGTAGAGAGAAATATCCCCTGCCTCACATCGCTTGACACGGCGAACGCTCTTGCGGAATGCCTTAAGAGCAGATACTCGCCCAGCAATACCGAGCTTGTTGACATTAACCATATGAGGAGAGATAAAGTGAAGTATAATTTTACAAAGATGCACGGCATCGGAAACGATTATATATATTTTAATTGCTTCGACCAGATGATAAACAACCCCGAGGGACTAAGCGTTCGACTTTCTGACAGGCGTTACGGAATCGGCGGCGACGGAATTATACTTATTTGCAAGTCCGACGTCGCGGACGCAAAGATGAGAATGTTTAACCTTGACGGCTCTGAGGGCAAAATGTGCGGCAACGGTGTGCGCTGCGTCGGAAAGTTCCTTTATGACCATAATTTGGTGGATACAAGCAAGGACACTGTATCTGTTGAAACGCTCAGCGGAATTAAGACGCTCACCGTCTATAAGCAGGACAACGAGGTAAAGAGCCTGCGCGTAGATATGGGCAAGGCTGAGCTTGACCCGAAGAACATACCCGTTGCAATGGATAAGGACAAAATAATAAACGAGCCGGTAAAGATAGACGGAGAGGATTACAGAATAACCTGCGTTTCAATGGGAAATCCGCATTGCGTTGTATTTATGGACGATATTGACGGACTTGATATTGAAAAGGTGGGGCCGAAGTTTGAATTTGACCCGCTCTTCCCGGAAAGAGTGAATACAGAGTTTGTAAGCGTTATCGACGACCACACTATAAGAATGAGAGTGTGGGAGAGAGGAAGCGGCGAAACATGGGCTTGCGGAACCGGCGCCTGTGCCGTTGCGGTCGCCTGTGTTGAAAACGGCTTCTGCCCGAAGAATGAGGACATAACCGTAAAGCTTAAGGGCGGCGATCTCGTTATTCGCTATACCGATGAAACTGTATTTATGACAGGCGCCGCAGAGCGTGTGTTTGACGGAGTGATAGAGCTTTAATAAAGCCTGTTGATATTTTGGGTTGCTGATTAAATATTACAAATTCGGCGATTCAGGTGTGTTAAGATAGAAAGAGAGGATTTTTGGGGAATGACGAAATACATATTTGTGACAGGCGGCGTTGTATCAGGACTTGGCAAGGGAATAACGGCGGCATCACTCGGCAGACTTTTGAAGGCGAGAGGCTATAAAATTGCGGCTCAAAAGCTTGACCCGTATATCAATGTTGATCCGGGAACTATGAGTCCGTTTCAGCACGGCGAGGTTTATGTTACTGAGGACGGAGCGGAAACAGACCTTGACCTCGGTCACTATGAAAGATTCATTGACGAAAACCTGAACAAATATTCAAACCTGACGACCGGAAAGGTTTACTCGAATGTTCTGGAAAAGGAGAGAGCCGGAGATTATCTCGGCGAAACGGTTCAGGTAATTCCTCATATAACAAATGAGATAAAAAACTTTATATACAGCGTTGGCAAAAAATCAAACGCTGACGTTGTCATAACCGAGATCGGCGGAACGGTAGGAGATATTGAAAGCCAGCCGTTTCTTGAGGCTATACGTCAGGTATCTCTTGAGGTGGGACAGGACAACTGCATTTTTATCCACGTTACGCTTGTTCCGTACATAAAGGGATCTGAGGAGCACAAATCAAAGCCCACGCAGCATTCCGTCAAAGAGCTGCGCTCTATCGGAATAAATCCCGATATAATAGTTTTGCGCTGCGACGAGCCGCTTGAAGAGAGCATATTTAAAAAAATCGCTCTGTTTTGCAACGTAAAGCCCGACTGCGTAATTGAAAATATTACGATACCCGTTCTTTATCAGGCTCCGCTGATGCTTGAAAGAAATCATTTTTCGGATATTGTTTGCCGTGAGCTTAAGCTTGACAGCAAGCCCGGCGATATGAGCGAATGGATGGAAATGCTCAAGCGCATAGAGTCGAGAAATAAAGAGGTTAAGATAGCTCTTGTCGGAAAATATGTTCAGCTTCACGATGCGTATCTTTCGGTTGCCGAGGCGCTGCATCACGCAGGATACGAAAACGCAGCCCATGTAAATATAAAGTGGGTCGACGCTGAGCTTGTAACGGCATATACGGTTCAGGATCTTCTCGGAGACTGCGACGGCATACTCGTGCCGGGCGGATTTGGCGACAGAGGAATAGACGGAAAGATAACTGCGGCAAAATATGCCCGTGAAAATAATGTTCCGTATCTCGGCATTTGCCTTGGTATGCAGACTGCCGTTATAGAGTTTGCGAGAAACGTGCTAAAGCTTGACGACGCAAACAGCGGCGAGTTTAACAAAAACAGCAACAATAAGGTTATAGACTTAATGCCGGATCAGCTTGGCGTTGTAGATATGGGCGGAACAATGCGCCTTGGCGCATATCCGTGCAAAATCAAAGCAGGCAGCCTTATGTCTGAGGCATACGGCAAAAGCGAGATCACTGAACGCCACCGCCACCGCTATGAATTTAACAATGAATTTCGCAGTCAATTTGAGGAAAACGGTATGACGGTAACCGGCACATCCCCGAACGGAATGCTTGTTGAGGCTGTTGAAATACCCGGAAATAGTTTCTATGTGGGAGTGCAGTATCATCCGGAATTTAAGAGCAGACCAAACCATGCTCACCCACTGTTCAGAGATTTTGTAAAGGCGGCTATTGAGGGCAGAGAGTGATTTTTGTATTAAAATTATTGATTTAAAAGGGAGAGATGAAAATGCCACAGATAAACGAAAATTTTTTAAAGCTTGAAAAGAATTATCTTTTCATAAATATCGCTAAAAGGATAAATGAGTATATTGCCGAAAATCCCGACAAAAAAGACAATATCATAAGAATGGGAATAGGCGATGTTACGCTTCCGCTTGCTCCGTGCGTTGTTGAGGCTGTTAAAAGGGGCGCGGAGGAAATGGGCGTTAAGGAAACGTTTAAGGGCTATGAGGACAGCGGAACAGGCTATGACTTTTTAAAGCAGGCGGTTTCCGGCTATTATAAGAGCTTTGGCGTTGACGTTCCGGCTGACGACATAAGAATAAGCGACGGAGCAAAGTCAGACTGCGGAAATATAGTTGATATTTTCGGCGATAAAAACACCGTTTTGATTTCAGATCCGGCATACCCAGTGTATGTTGATTCAAACCTTATGAGCGGCAGAGAGGTAATATATATCGACTCTACGCAGGAAAACGGCTTTAACGCCGTTCCCGACAGAAGCGTTCACGCCGACCTAATCTATCTTTGCTCTCCAAACAATCCGACGGGAGCAGCCTTTACCGCTTCACAGCTTAAGGAATGGGTGGATTACGCGCTTGACAACAATGCCATAATCATATATGACGCGGCTTACGAGGCGTTCATAACCGATGATGATGTTCCACGAAGCATTTTTGCAATCGAGGGCGCGAAGAAGTGCGCTATAGAGATATGCTCTCTGTCAAAAACGGCAGGCTTTACAGGACTCAGATGCGGTTATACGGTAGTTCCAAAGGAGCTTGAGGTAGTGACCGACGACGGAACAAAGGTTAATATATCACAGATATGGGGCAGAAGACAGGGCTCTAAATTCAACGGAGTTTCATATCCCGTTCAGTGCGGCGCGGCAGCCGTATTTTCGGAGGAAGGACAAAAGCAGTGTCGTGAAAACCTTGAATATTACAAAGAAAACGCAAGAATAATCGCAAAGGCGCTCGATGAGCTCGGAATATGGTACTCCGGCGGAAAAAATTCGCCTTACATATGGCTTAAATGCCCCGATGGAATGGGCTCTTGGGAGTTTTTCGACTTGCTTTTGAACAAGGCAAATGTTGTCGGCACGCCGGGAGCAGGCTTTGGCAAAAACGGCGAAGGGTATTTCAGGCTTACCTCCTTCGGCGATCGTGACAATACAATTGAGGCTATGGAAAGAATAAAGAAGCTTCTTTCAAAATAAATTTGCCTTGCTGTTATGTGAATAACGTTATATGACGCTAAAGGCTTTAACAAAGCAGGTATATTGGGGCGCAGCTCCGATTTAAACAAAAAAGGAGGATGAAGTATGGCTAAAAAGAAATCTCAGTTTCCAACTTATAAGGGCAGACCGCTGGTTCGTGTGGGCAACGACCTCTATTACGGAAATATGGAGGAAAAATATGTAGTCCGCCTCAAGATAAAAACAACAAAAATGGTAAACGACCTTGAGGTTGCGGATAAGGTGTCTATTCAGCTTATGTGTACCGACCCCGACATTCCGCCGCGCAAGCAGGTTATAAAATCAAGCGAGAAGCAGGGTCTTTACCTTGCTATGGATATAGGGGAAATATGGTTAAACCGTGCGCTTAACGCGGAATGATTAATAAATTTAAACCTTTAAGAACCTCCGTGCCTTTGCACGGAGGTTTAGCTTTTGCCGATAAGCCTGGTTTTGCATGAGAAAATAAAGTTTTCGCCCGCCTTTTTCAAAAGGCGGCGGTTTCCAAAGGCGGGGCCTTTGGTCGCAGCTCGCAGGCTGCGAAATTCCCTTGTGCGAGAATGATGAGGTGCAGGAGAAGCGAAGCTTCTCCTGCAAAAAAATAAAACCTTAAGCAGCAGTCCCGCTGCGCAGCAGCGCCGACTGCGGTTCAAGGATTACATAGGACAAAAATTTTGTTTTATATTTCTATGACCGCAGCGTTACCGACTTGCGCCGGTAACGCTGCTACTTTAATATTATGTTATATTAACGGGGGAGCTGACGCTCCCCCTTTAAATCCCCCTTTTTTGTTCGCTCAAAAAAATACATTGATTTTAATTCATGTAGTAAAGGCTTATTTACGGGCTAAAAGCTTAATTAAGCAAAATTCCCTTGTGCGAGAATGATGAGGTGCAGGAGAAGCGAAGCTTCTCCTGCAAAAAAATAAAACCTTAAGCAGCAGTCCCGCTGCACAGCAGCGCCGACTGCGGTTCAAGGATTACATAGGATAAAAATTTTGTTTTATATTCCTATGACCGCAGCGTTACCGACTTGCGCCGGTAACGCTGCTGCTTTAATATTATGTTATATTAAAGGGGGAGCTGACGCTCCCCCTTTACCCCCCACCTGCTCTCTCAAAGAATTATTTAATTTTAAATTTGTGCCGCCGCCTGCTTATATATTGCAAGCGCACAATCAATCTCCCACACAGGGCAGATTGCCGAGTGCAAGCTTTCCAAGTCAAGCAAAAGCTTGAAAATAAATATTCCTTAAACGAGAATGATGAGGTGCAGGAGAAGCGAAGCTTCTCCTGCAAAAAATAAAACCTTAAGCAGCAGTCCCGCTGCACAGCAGCGCTGACTGCGGTTCAAGGATTACATAGGTAAAAAACACTTTTTCAATCTACTGTTCCTTCCGTGCCTTTGCACGGAGGATTTCTTTTTCTTGCAAAAATCCATTTATGGTAATATAATGATAATATCTGCGGATAACTGCCCTTTCTGTATGATAAATAATTGAGATAAGCTTAAATAGGGGTGTTATATATGAAAATTGCGGTTCTTGCAGGCGGACTCAGCACGGAAAGAGATGTTTCCATAACATCCGGCTGCCTTGTTGCGGACGCACTTCGTCAAAAGGGACATAAGGTCGTATTGATTGATGTATTTATGGGCTATGAGAAGGATGATTTAAATATTGAAGAGCTTTTTGAAAGCAATTACAGCTTTGCCTCAAACGTGCCGGTCGGCAACAGCGTGCCGGACATTAAAAAAATAAAAGCGCAAAGAAAGGATAAATCAAACCGTTATTTCGGACAGAATGTGGAGGAGATATGCAAATATGCAGACATTACGTTTTTGGCGCTTCACGGCGACGTCGGAGAAAACGGCAAGCTTCAGGCCTCTCTTGATTTGCTTGACATAAAATACACAGGTTCGGGCAGTCTTGGCAGCGCTCTTGCTATGGATAAGGGAGTTTCAAAAAGTATTTTTCTTTGCAGCAATGTTCCGACTCCAAAGGGAAGCGTATTTGTAAAGACGGATTTAAATAACGGAAAAATAAACGATTGGACGTGTTTCCCATGTGTAGTTAAACCCTGCTCCGGCGGAAGCAGCGTCGGCGTTTCAATAGTTGAGAGTCAAAATGAGTTTTTAAACGCCATGAACGAGGCGTTTGCATATGAGGATGAGGTGCTCGTAGAGCAGTATATAAAGGGCAGAGAGCTGTCTGTCGGAATTCTTGACGGCAAGGCTCTGCCTGTTATTGAGATCGTGCCAAAGCAGGGCTTTTACGATTATGTCAATAAATACCAGCCCGGAAGCACTGAGGAGTTTTGCCCTGCGGATATTCCGCAGGATATAACCGAGAGCCTTTGCCGTGAGGCAGAGCATGTATATAAGGTGCTTAAGCTTGAGGCATACGCAAGAATAGATTTTATACTGGCAGCCGACGGCAGCTTTTACTGCCTTGAGGCAAACACACTTCCGGGTATGACCCCGACAAGCCTTTTGCCTCAGGAAGCGGCGGCGGTCGGAATTGACTATCCTGAGCTTTGTGATTATCTTGCGAAAATATCTCTTGAAAAATACAACAGACAGGATTTGAGCTTATGATTAAGTTTACCGTAAACGACATTTTAAATGCGTGCAAAGGAAAATATATCGGCGATGAGTCGCTTAAGGACACGCAGGTATCAATAATAGTAACAGACAGCCGACAGGTAAAAGCCGGCTCCTGCTTTGCGGCGATCAAGGGCGAGCGCAGCGACGGACATTCATACATAGAGCAGTGCTTTGAAAACGGAGCGGTCTGCGCATTGTGTGAGAATGCGCCTCAAAGCCCGTCAAAGCCGTGTATTGTGGTTCAGTCAACGCTTCTCGCGCTAAAGGAAATCGCCGAATATTATCGCTCTCTTTTCAAAATTCCAATAGTCGGCATAACCGGCAGCGTCGGCAAAACGTCTACAAAGGAAATGGTAGCGTCTGTGCTTTCTCAAAGGTTCAGCGTCTGCAAAACACAGGGGAATTTCAATAATGAGCTTGGCGTGCCGATTACTCTTTTCGGAATAAACGAAAGCAGCACCGCTGCTGTAGTAGAGATGGGTATATCGGACTTCGGTGAAATGACCCGTCTTGCAAAAATGGTAAGACCTACTCACTGCATAATAACGAATATAGGAAACTGTCATCTTGAAAATCTTAAGGACAGAGACGGCGTTTTAAAGGCTAAGACTGAAATTTTTGAATATTTATCGCCGGACGGAAAAATATTTTTAAACGGCGACGACGACAAGCTTATCACACAAAAGGACAGAAAAGACATATCACCCGTTTTTTACGGAATAGGCAGTGAAAACGACTATTATGCCGAAAACATATGCAACAACGGAGCTGACGGAATAAGCTGCACCCTTGTTCACGGAAGCAGGCGCTTGAATGTAAAAATCAACGCTATAGGAACATATATGGTATCTAATGCGCTTGCCGCTTTTGCCGTGGGCGACAGCCTTGGTATGAGCGACGAGGAGATAGCCAGGGGAGTTGAAGCCTATAAAACAGTCGGCAGTCGGGATAATCTTATAAGAACAGGAAAAATTGATATAATAGACGATTGCTACAACGCAAACCCAAACTCGGTTATGGGTGCAATAGACACGCTGATGAACTTCAGCGGAAGGCGCGTTTGCATTTTGGGCGATATGAAGGAGCTTGGTGAAAACGAGCTTGAGTTGCACAGAGCCGTCGGAAAATACGCACGGGATAAGGGCGTTGATACGCTTGTTTCCGTTGGAGAGCTTGCAAAGAAAATAAGTGAGGGCTACGGCGAGGGAGCGGTGTGCTGCGATAGCGTTGAGGACGCGTTGGATAGTCTTAAAAATATAATTAAAAATGGCGACAGCGTTTTGGTAAAGGCTTCAAGAGCAATGAGGCTTGAGCGTATAGTAGACGCGCTTAAGCAGATGTGAGCCTGCCGCTGAGCGGTACGGCTGAAAGCCTGTGTAAATATCTTTGCTCCGATTTAATAAAATAGACGAGGTGTAATATGAGTTACAATAACTGGGAGGATCTTAAAAACGACTGCAAAGCCTGCCGCCGGTGCGGACTTTGCGAAACAAGGAATAATGTGGTTGTCGGAGTGGGCAATCCGAATTCAAGGGTTATGTTTATAGGAGAGGGCCCCGGACAAAACGAGGATCTTCAGGGAGAGCCGTTTGTAGGCAGGGGAGGAAAGCTCCTTGACAAGATGCTTGCCGCGGTTCACCTTGACAGAAATAAGAATATATACATAGCCAATATAGTAAAATGCCGTCCGCCGCAGAATCGCGATCCCCTCCCGGAAGAGCAGGAGCAATGCAGCGTTTGGCTCAAGGCGCAAATCGAGCTTATAAAGCCGAAGATAATCGTTTGCCTTGGACGAATTGCCGCGATGAAGATGTTTAAAGAGGACATAAAAATCACAAGAGAACACGGACAATTCTTTGAAAGGGACGGAATTCTTTATATGGCTACGCTTCATCCGGCTGCGATTTTAAGAAATCCTAACAGCAAGCCGGCTGCGTTTCAGGATTACCTCAATTTACAGGCTAAAATATCGGAGCTTTGCCCCGAAACATACGATGAATTGCTGAATTGACTGCATAAAAATATGCCGCCGCTCTGCGGCGGCATATTTTTAAAGAAATAATTTTCTTCCATAAAGGAATAATAAAGCGTGAATAGCAGCGTTATTGCCAAAAAACTTGTATAATTTGACTTATTACACAAAAATTATTATTGAAATTTTATGATTATTTCACTATGAAATATTGACTTAATGTAGTATAATATATTTGATTTTGAAAAAACTTCCAAATATTTTAAATAAATTTTCACTGATGAAAGGTTGTTGATGTTATGAATTTTGAAAAGCTGTTGGCGGAAAGAAAGGACAAATGTATATATAAGGACGGCGACTGCACTATAAAGGTTTTCGGCTCGTCTTATCCAAAGGCGGATGTTCTTAACGAGGCGCTCAATCAGGCGAGAGTTGAAGAAACGGGACTTAACATTCCGTCAATAAGAGCGGTATCTATTATTGACGGCTGCTGGGCTATCACCCTTGATTACATCGAGGGCAGAACGCTCAAGGAGCTTATGGAGGAGAACCCGAATAAAATTGATGAATATCTTGAAAAATTTGTCGATTTACAGCTTGAGGTGCAGAGCAAGAAGGCGCCTATGCTCAATAAGCTGAAGGACAAGATGAACAGAAAAATATCAAGCCTTACCGATATAAGCGCAACGATAAGATATGAGCTGCACACAAGGCTTGACAGTATGCCGAAGCATACAAAGGTTTGCCACGGCGATTTTAACCCGAGCAATATAATTGTAAAGGACGACGGCACAATGTATATCCTCGACTGGTCGCACGCGACGCAGGGCAATGCGTCCGCCGACGCTGCAAGGACATATTTGCTGTTCTCGCTTCATCAGCCTGAGCTTGCCGAAAAATATCTTGATTTGTTCTGTGAAAAGAGCGACACGGCAAAGCAGTATGTTCAGCAGTGGCTGCCGATAGTTGCCGCCTCACAGATGGTAAAAGGCGTTGAAGAGGAAAAGGAATTTCTCTCAAAGTGGATAGATGTTGTCGATTACGACTGATAAAAACAAATAGCATTGCGGCTGTCTTGTCTTTGATAAACAGGACGGCCGTTTTTAATTTTTGCTTGACATATACCCCCAAGGGGTATATTATATTAGCAGATGAATAAATAAAAATAATAGGAGTGATCATTATATGGAGGGCGAATGCTGCTTGTCTCACAAAACCAAGGAGCGCTCCGAGCAGGAATATAAAAAGCTTATAAACCGCCTAAGCCGCATTGAGGGTCAGATACGCGGAATAAGAGGAATGGTGGAGAAAAATGCCTACTGCACCGATATTCTCATACAGGTTTCAGCGGTAAACGCCGCGCTTAATGCGTTTAACAGGGAACTGCTTTCAAATCACATAAGAACCTGCGTTGCAGAGGATATTCGCGCCGGCAAGGACGATACTATTGACGAGCTTGTTGCGACGCTTCAAAGGCTTATGAAATAGGGAGTGATATAATGAGGCAATTTGCAGTGACAGGTATGAGCTGCGCCGCCTGCAGCGCAAGGGTTGAAAAGGCTGTGCTGAAGGTGGACGGGGTTACCTCGTGCTCTGTCAGCCTTTTAACAAATTCAATGGGCGTTGAGGGCAGCGCTTCAGACGAAGATGTGATAGCGGCTGTTGAGGCTGCCGGATATAGCGCGAAAGCAAAGGGCGGAAAAAACGAAAAACGAAATTCAGCCGATAACGTCGCTGATGACGCGCTTAAGGACAGGGAAACGCCTGTGCTCAGGCGCAGGCTGATAGTGTCGGTTGTTTTTCTGGCGGCTCTTATGTATATCTCTATGGGTCATATGATGTGGAATTGGCCTCTTCCGCCGTTCCTTGCCGAAAATCACGTTGCGCTCGGACTTTTGCAGCTATTGCTGACAGTGATAATAATGGTAATAAACCAAAAATTTTTTATAAGCGGATTTAAGGGGCTTTTGCACGGTGCGCCCAATATGGATACACTTGTTGCCCTTGGCTCCGGCGCGGCATTTATATACAGCACATACGCCCTCTTTGCAATGACGGACGCACAGCTCAGGGGAGATATGAGCGGCGTTATGATGTATATGCACGAGATGTATTTTGAGTCTGCCGGAACTATACTGACGCTGATAACCGTGGGAAAAACGCTTGAAGCATATTCAAAGGGCAGAACGACGGACGCGCTTAAGAGCCTTATGAAGCTTGCGCCAAAGAGCGCGGTTATCATAAAGGACGGCGTGGAAACCGAGGTGCCTGTTGACGAGGTTAAAGAGGGCGATATATTTGTAGTCCGTCCAGGTGAGAATATACCCGTCGACGGAGTGGTAACGGAGGGCAGCACAGCCGTAAATGAATCGGCGCTTACAGGCGAGAGCATTCCCGTAGACAAAGAGGCAGGCAGCGCTGTTTCTGCGGCAACGCTGAACCAATCCGGCTATATCAGGTGCAGAGCGGTTAAGGTGGGCGAGGATACCGCCATTTCTCAGATAATAAAAATGGTAAGCGACGCCGCCGCGACAAAAGCGCCGATTGCAAAAATCGCGGATAAGGTGTCGGGAGTGTTTGTGCCTATAGTAATAGCAATCGCCGCGGCGGCTTTTATAATCTGGCTTGCCTGCGGCGCAGGTATAGGCTTTGCTTTGGCAAGGGGAATCTCTGTGCTTGTAATAAGCTGCCCGTGCGCTCTCGGACTTGCAACGCCGGTCGCCATAATGGTGGGCAGCGGAGTGGGCGCAAGAAACGGAATACTTTTTAAAACGGCGCAGTCGCTTGAGGCGGCAGGCAAGGTGAGCGTTGCGGCTCTTGACAAAACAGGAACCATAACGCGCGGAGAGCCTGTAGTCACCGATATAATACCGTTTGGAGATTTTGATGAAAACGCTCTTTTATCCCTTGCTTATTCGCTTGAGAGCAAAAGCGAGCATCCTCTTGCGAGAGCCGTTATTAAAGAGGCGGAGAAAAGGGGAACTGCGCGCCTTGAGGTGGACGGCTTTAAGGCGTTGCCGGGTAACGGGCTAACAGCCGATTGCGGCGGAAAAAGGCTTGCCGGCGGAAATATGGCGTTTGTTGGAGAAAGCGCAAAAATTACGGTGCCTGCGGCCGAAAGGGCGGACTCGCTTGCCGAAAGCGGCAAAACGCCTATGTTTTTTTCGTCCGGCACAGAGATTGCCGGTATAATAGCCGTTGCGGACGTAATTAAAGACGACAGCCGGGAAGCCGTTGCCGAATTGAAGAATATGGGAGTAAAGGTAGTTATGCTTACGGGCGACAACGAGCGAACGGCAAGGGCTATAGGCAAACAGGCAGGAGTTGACGAGGTAATAGCCGGCGTTATGCCCGACGGCAAGGAAAAGGTAATACTAAGCCTTAAAAAGCAAGGCTCTGTCGCAATGGTAGGCGACGGCATTAACGACGCTCCGGCTCTTACAAGAGCCGATATAGGAATAGCGATAGGAGCAGGAACCGATATTGCAATAGACGCCGCGGATATAGTGCTGATGAAGAGCAGATTAAGAGATGTTCCGGCGGCGATAAGACTGAGCCGAGCCGCTATAAGGAATATTCACGAAAATCTTTTTTGGGCGTTTATTTACAACACCCTTGGCATTCCGCTTGCCGCAGGGCTTTTCATACCGCTGCTCGGCTGGCAGCTCAATCCTATGTTCGGCGCCGCCGCAATGAGCCTTTCAAGCTTTTGTGTTGTTATAAACGCGCTGAGGCTGAATTTGTTTAAAATACACAGCTCAAAGAAAGACAAAAGAATAAAGCAAAGACATATTAAAGAGGAAAGAGGTGATGAAAAGATGACTAAGACGCTTAAAATCGAGGGAATGATGTGTCCGCACTGCGAGGCAACCGTCAAGAACGCTCTTGAGGAGCTTGAGCAGGTGGATAACGCCGAGGTAAGTCATACAAGCGGCACTGCCGTTGTAACATTAAGCTCCGATGTTTCCGACGATGTTTTAAAAAAAGCCGTAGAGGACAAGGGATATAAGGTTATTTGATTTTATATTGAATATAATTCGGCATAAAATGTCCGCCGCCCAAAAGAGGCGGCGGCATTTTGTTTTTTTCAAAATGCCGCCGTAATGCCGTAATTAATAAATAATCTCTCTTACTGTTCGTCAAGCGTAAGCGAATATGCGGGCAAAAATTCCTCCATAAAAATTGCCGCTTCCTCAACGCCGAGTTTTTCTATCGCGCTTAATATCGACTGCTTAGCCGTTTTAAATTCTTCGTTTCCCATTTTAAGCTCCTCGATACATTTTATAAGCGCCGAAAGCTTGTCCGCTGCCTTTACATATTTATAAAGCTCATAATTTTTTTCGTTATGTGTAAGAAAAGGTGAGTATTCTTCCCGCAAATCGTCCGGAAGCTTGCTTAAAAGCTTGTCTGAAGCCGCGTTTTCAATATCCTTATATACATTTTTTATTTGCTCGTTATAATATTTTATCGGCGTTGGCATATCGCCTGTGATTATTTCGCTGCAATCGTGGAAAATCGCGGCAACGGCAACACGGTCGGCGTCGATATTTTTGTTTAGCCGTTTGTTGCCTATTATGGCGAGTGCGTGAGCTATAATTGCTGTTTCAAGACTGTGCTCGCTAAGGTTTTCGCGCTGGGTGCAGTTCATAAGTCCCCAACGGTTTATGTATTTCATTCGTGAAAGCATCGCAAAAAATGTATTATTTTTCATAAAATCCTCCGTATTGTTAATGATTTAAATGCCCGTATAGCTCTGCCGCCGACAGTGCTTTTCGGGGAAAGGATAAGGGCTTCGCTTATAAAACCGCCGCGGCGTATTGTCGGGCGGATTTTTAAATTTTAATACGGCCGCGCAGCTTTATATATATTTTACACTAAATGTATATGGCTTTTCAACAATTAATTATTTGTAAAATCTTCTCAAAATAGTGCAACAGACTTCTTTTTATGATATAATAATAAAGTTAAAATGAGGGTATTATGTAATTAAATGGATTTCATCGAAAAGAAAGGGGTACCTTGCCCGTGAAAGCAGCAAGATTAAGTACAGCAGCGCAAAAAAATAAAAAATACTGGGTTCTCGCGCTTTTTATCCCAATGCTTACGGCGGTGGTCATTTTCCTGCCGTTTGTGATATATGATTACGGTCTGTTTCTGTATTACGGCGATTTCAACGTGCAGCAAGTACCGTTTTATCAGATGATACACGACAGCATATTAAGCGGAAATATCGGCTGGAGCCATACGACAGACCTTGGCGCGAACATAATAGGCTCTTACACCTTTTATAACCTTGGCAGCCCGTTCTTTTGGCTGACGCTTTTGTTTCCGAGCGAGGCGGTACCCTATCTTATGGCGCCCATGCTCGTTTTGAAGATGAGCCTTGCTTCTCTCGGCGCATACCTTTTTATGCGCAGATATGTGAGAAACAAAAATTTTGCCGTTATAGGCGGAATGCTTTACGCCTTTTCCGGCTTTTCGATATACAATATATTCTTCAATCATTTTCACGAGGCAATAATGATATTCCCGTTCTTGCTTGCCGCGCTTGATGAATATATGGAAACCGGACGCAGAGGAATAGTTGCCGTTGCTGTTTTTGCCTCCTGCATATTAAACTACTATTTCTTTGTGGGACAGGTAGTGTTTGTAATAATTTATTGGTTCCTGCGTATTATTACAGGTGGATATAAACTGAATTTGCGCTGCTTTATACGGCTTGCCGCGGAGGTAGTAATAGGCTTTTCGGCAACAGCCGTGCTTCTTGTGCCTACTGTTATGGCGGTTATACAAAATCCGAGAGTTTCAAACGCCCCTGAGGGCTGGGACGCGCTTTTGTATGACCCCGCGCAGAGATATATGCATATTTTCACAAGTCTGTTCTTTCCGCCGGATATTCCGGCAAGGCCGAACTTCACGCCCGATTCACAGTCAAAATGGGCGAGCATTGCCGCATGGCTGCCGCTGTTCGGTATGACGGGAACAATAGCTTTTCTACAGTCAAAAAAATACACCAACTGGATAAAAAAGCTTACGGTTCTGCTTCTTGTTTTTGCATTTGTACCGATTTTAAACTGTATGTTTCAGATGTTCAACGCAACATACTATGCAAGATGGTTTTATATGCTCACGCTTATTATGTCGCTTGCAACCGTTTCGGGATTGGACAGCGTAAATATAAACTGGAAGAGAGCGCTTATCTGGAGCACGGTGATAACTCTTGGCATTGCCGTTGGCATAGGCTTTATTCCGCATAAGGTCAAGAATGATAACGGCGAGCTTGTGTCGCAGTATGGGCTTGAGGAGTATCCCGACAGATTTTGGACGTATGTTGCCATAGCGCTGATTTGCACGGCATTGCTTATGGTTTTGCTGAAGCTGTGGAAGAAAAACAGAAGGGTGTTTATCGGTGCATGCTATCTGTCGGTTGCGCTTGTAAGCGTTGTTTATTCGGTTTATATTCTCGGACTGGGCAAGGCGCACAGCTATAACTCACACAGCTATATAATAGAACACCTTATAAATAAGCAGGAGGAAATAACTCTGCCCGATACCGACGTTGCGCGCAGCGATTTCTATGAATGTATGGACAATACGGGTATGTTTTTCCAGATACCGAATATACAGGCGTTTCACAGCATAGTTCCCGGCTCGGTAATGGAATTTTACCCAAAGGTCGGAGTTATCAGAGACGTTGGCTCTCGCCCCGATACATCGACCTACGGACTAAGAAGCTTTCTTTCCGTTCACTGGCTGTTTGATTATATAGAGGACACCGAATCCTTCTCGGATGAGGACGGAGTAACGCTTATGCCCGAATATGATTATTACGGAAGAATGAACGGATATGCCGTTTATGAAAACAAAAATTATATTCCCATGGGATTTACCTATGACGAGTATATTTCAGAAAGCGATTTTGAGGATATAAGCACAAGCAACCGTCATCTTGCTCTTCTTAAGGCAATGGTGCTTTCCGATGAACAGATTGAAAAATATAAGGATATAACAGACGGCAAAGTGGTGGACGGCAGCAAATTCAGATATTCTCAGTCTGAATATATAAACGACTGCAACAACAGAAAAGCGCTCACCTGTACTGATTTTAAATATTCAAACACAGGCTTTTCGGCGGTGGCAGACCTCAGCGATACAAAGGACGACAAGCTGATGTTTTTCTCTGTTCCGTTTGAAAAGGGCTGGAGCGCCGAGGTTAACGGCGAGAGCGCAGACATTGAAAAGTCGTCGATAGGCTTTATGGCTGTTCGTGTAAAGGGAGGACAGTTAAACGAAATAAGCTTTACCTATAAAACTCCGGGGCTTGGCGCTGGTATGATAATTTCAGCGGCAGCGGTCGCAGCATTTATAATTTATATGATATTCTTTAAAAATAAGCGCCGTACTGCTGAAAAGAGAGCGGTATTTATTGTTAAATGCAAACAAAAGGGGAAGGCTCCGGCTCAGGAGGAAATAAAGCGCATAAGGGTGGATAACAAGCTGTATGACAGCGACAGCGCCCTGCCGGACGGTACTGCCGATGAAAACGGCGAGATCGATATAAACCGGCAATAAAATATTTTACGGGAGATGGAATTATTGTCATTCGGAGAAAAAATATTAAACTATAAAGAAGATATTTTAAAGGATTTAAAAACGCTTATCGCCATAAAATCAGTTGCTTCTCAGTCACAGGAGGAAACGCAGAGGGCGCTTGAGTTTATTTTAAGCCGTGCCTCGGAGATGGGTCTTGAAGCACAAAACGTCGAAAATATTGCAGGTCATGTGCAGTATGGAAACGGCGGAAAGCTTTGCGGAGTTTTAACTCATCTTGACGTTGTGCCGGCAGGCTCCGGTTGGAGCAGTGACGCGTTTGAGCTTTCACAGCGCGACGGCAGACTTTACGGCAGAGGAATTGCCGACGACAAGGGAGCCGCGATAATAGCTCTGTATTGCCTTAAGGCTTTAAAGGACGAGGGTGTTGCGGGCAAAAACACTCTGCGCGCGATATACGGAACAAGAGAAGAGCTTGATATGAAATGTATCGAAACTTATTTTGAAACAAATCCGCTGCCGGATATGAGCTTTACGCCCGACAGCAGCTATGGCATATGCGTAGGCGAAAAGGGCATAATGCAGATTGAAATAGAGGCGGCTGACAACGACGGCACGTTCCTTAATGAATTTAAGGCAGGCAATGCTCTGAACGCGGTGCCGGATAAAGCATATGTCCTGCTTGACTGCTCGGAGTCAGACGAGCACCAGCTTTACCGCTTTGCGGACGCAAAGGACAATGTGGATTTTGAGTTTAAATACACGATAGACGGTATGATGATAATAGCAACGGGAAAAGCCTCTCACGCCTGCGAGCCTGAAAACGGGGTCAATGCGGCGGCGCAGCTTATCGACCTGCTTACGTCCAATTTCGGCTATAACGGGCTTGGGTCGCTCGTTGGATTTATCGACAGCGCTATCGGACTTGAAACAAACGGAAATTCACTTGGCATAAAAATGCGTGACAGCGCGTCGGGCGCACTCAGCTTGTGCCTTAGTATGGTGAGCATTCTTGAAAATTCGGCTAAGGCGGCAATTGACGTGCGCTATCCCGTAACTATGGACAGCGACGCGATTTTTTACAGAATAAGAAAAGCAGCAGAAAAGGAGGGGCTTAAAATAAGAATGCTTAATCACGAAAAGCCTCTGCATCTCGGTGATTCTTCGCCGCTTATAAAGCTTTTAAAATCATCTTATAAATCAGTGACCGGCGAAGAACCGGCTGTTTATTCTACAGGCGGCGGAACATACGCGAGGAAGCTTGGCGGCAGGGGAGTAGCGTTCGGCCCTGTATTTCCCGACGATACCTGCCGTATGCACAACAGCGATGAATCGCTTGACGAGGAAAAATTTTTCCTTCATGCACAAATTTGTTTGCAGGCTATGTACGATATGCTTAATTGCGACTGATAAGGAGTAAATATGAGCGGTAGTTTTGTTGTAAAAAAACAGGCGAGAGAATTTTTAAAGGGCAACTGGGGTGTGCTTATAGCCGCCGTGTTTGCGATTTTTATTCCAATAATGATTTCGGACTGTATAGAAATTTGCATTCCGTTTTTAGGAATGGACAGAATAGGCGTCCGGGGCTTTATAAAGGCGTTTGAAGAAATGCCGCTCAACGCCGCTGTCTGCTTTCTTATCGAAATGCTGCGCATAATATGTATCGTGCTGTTTCTGCCGCTTATAACAGGTATTAAAAAGGCGTCGCTTAAAATAGCCGGCGGTGAACGGGCACGGTTTTCGGACGTTTTATATTATTTTTCATCGGGGCGATATTTTGACGCTTTAAGCTTTAATATTTTGCTGACTGCAAAAAAGCTTTTATGGGCGTTTGTCAGCTTTTGTCCGGCAATAATATGTATATCGTTTTCATCATATTTTGCCGCAAGCGGAACGAAAAACGCATTTCTTTCCAATTGCCTTCTTACTGCCGGAATACTGCTTGCAGCCTGCGGTATAATAATTTATTTTTGCCTTACCGCAAAATACTTTCTTGCGCAGTATCTTTTTATAGAAGCAGATAAAAACACAAGTCATATGCAAATTATAAAAATCTCGGCTTTGTATATGAAAAACAATATGAAAAAATATCTTCAGCTTTTGGCGTCGTTTGTTCCGTGGCTTTTGCTATGCTTTTTCTTCCTGCCTCTGCTGTATGCCGCGCCGTATATGCTTGTGTCGTTTGCCAACAGCGCAAAGTGGATAATAAAAATTGAACAGGAAAACAGCGCCGTGCAGAGCTTTACGGATTTACACGGCGGAGAGCAGATAAACGCGCAAAACGCGTTTGGCGGAGTATGAATATGTTGATTTCACTATGTATTATAGCCTTCAATGAGGAAAATTCACTTGAGGGTCTGTTTAAAAATATAATGGCGCAGGATTATCCTAAGTCCGACACACAGATAGTTCTTGTAAACAACTGTTCAACCGACAGAACAAAAAAGCTTATGCTCGATTTCGCGGAAAAAAACAAAGACTATCACAGCGTTTCGGTCGTTGACTGCAAGCTTGGGCTTCAGGCAGGGGCGTGGAATACCGCAATAATAAACTCAGACGGCGACGTTATAATACGTCTTGACGCGCACAGCTCGATACCGACTGATTTCATCAGCAAAAACGCAAAGTGTATCAGCGACGGAGAATATGTGTGCGGCGGAGGCAGACCGGCAAAGGCAAAGAACGAAACGCCGTGGCAGCTTACTCTGCTTGCGGCTGAGGAATCGCTTTTCGGCAGTTCTTTCGCTGTTTACAGACGTGAAAACACAAAAAAGCAGTATGTGGATTCTATATTTCACGGGGCGTACAGGCGAGAGGTGTTTGCAAAGGTAGGCGGATTTAACGAACAGCTCGGCCGCACAGAGGATAACGAGATGCACTACAGGATAAGAAAAGCAGGCTATAAAATATGCTGCGACCCTAACATAAAATCGTTTCAGTATATAAGAAGCACCCTGCCCGGAATGATAAAGCAGAAATTCGGCAACGGACTTTGGGTGGCTCTGACGCTCGGAGTTTGTCCGGGGTGCATATCATTGTTTCACCTTGCACCGCTTGCTTTTGTTTGCGCTCTTGTTTTGTTTTCACTGCTGTGCCTTGTCGGGGTTTGTTTTCCTCTTATAATTCTCGCGGCTCTGTATCTTGTGTTTGATATTTCAATAACGGCGGCAGCAATAGCAACGCAAAGACGTCAGCCGCAGTTTTGCTTTCTTCCGTTCATTTTTCCTCTGCTGCATCTGTCATACGGAATAGGCAGCTTGATTGGAATTATAAAAATGCCGTTTTGGTGCGGCAAGGCAAGAAAAAAATCCTCAGTGGGGATAGACAGAGTAAAAGAAAAATTAAGAAGTGAAAACGGAGGGGAATAAATGGAAGAGCCAAAGCCTATAAAAATAGACCCCGAAACACTAAGAAGACTCCAGCAAAAGGAGCTTGACACGCTTATATATTTCAAGGAATTTTGCGATAAACACGGGCTTACGTTCTTTTTCTGCGGCGGCTGCTGTATAGGAGCACTCAGGAATAAAGGCTTTATACCGTGGGATGATGATATAGATGTTTTTATGCCGAGAGGCGATTATGAAAGACTGCCGGAGCTTTGGAAAAAGTATTCGGACGATCCTCGCTTTTTATGTCTGAAAACGGATGACGAAACCTTTACGGGAAATATATTTACTACAATTGTCGATACGGAATCCACCTGCGTTAAGCTTAATCAGGTGAATATTGACGTTCCGCACGGGCTTGTTATGGATGTGTTTCCGCTTGACGGCTGCCCCAAGGGAATGAAAAGAAAAATGCAAAAGCTTTGGGCGGTAATATACGCGCTGTTTCTTGCGCAGGTGGTTCCAAAAAAGCACGGCGGCTTGATAGCCCTCGGAAGTCGTATTTTGCTTGCTGTATTCAGAGGAGAGGGCATAAGGAGAAAAATATGGCGCCTTGCACAGCGAAAAATGTCGCAATATAAAATTGACGACTGCGATTATATAACAGAGCTTTGCGCCGGGCCTAAATATATGGGAATAGAATACCCAAAGGAAATTTTCAGCGGCGTTGTTCTGAAGGAATTTGAGGGATTAAAGATGCCGCTTCCAAAGGGATATGACGTTTACTTAAAAATGGCGTTCGGCGACTATATGGCGTTGCCGCCCGAAAGCGAGCAAATTCCGCATCACGACTTATATTATCTTGATTTGGACAAGCCGTGCGGCGGCTATGATAATAAATAAGGTCTTTTTTTGTTTACATACTAATAACGGTTTAATAAAATTGTATTAAAAAACAGGAGGTATGATTTTAATGATTTATGGTGCGATTTTAGCAGGAGGAAGCGGAACGAGGATGCATATATCTTCGCTGCCGAAGCAATTTTTGCCTCTTGACAAAAAGCCGATTATCATCCATACTTTAGAGAAGATGCTGACGTGCAGCCGTTTCGACGCGATTTATCTTGGCATTCATCCGAGCTGGATGTCGCATATGACAGACTTGCTCGAAAAATACGGGCTTGACCGTGAAAAGGTACGGCTTGCTCCGGGCGGCGAAAGCAGAAACGATACGATTTTCAATATAATTGATGAAATAATAAAGGATTACGGCGAAATTCAGGACGACGACATAATAGTCACGCACGACGCCGTTCGTCCGTTTGTAACGCTGAGGATACTTGAAGATAATATCGAAGCTGCAATCAAGTTCGGAGCCTGCGACACCGTAGTCGCCGCGACCGATACTATAGTTAAATCTCACGACGGGGTGGATATATCCGAAATTCCCGACAGAAAGATTATGTATCAGGGTCAAACGCCGCAAAGCTTTAACATTAAGCTTTTAAAGGAGCTTTATTCAAAGCTTAAGGTGAACGAAAAGGCTATTTTGACAGACGCATGCAAAATATGCGTTATGAAGGGAACCCCTGTTAAGCTTGTTCAGGGTGAAATATCCAATATGAAAATCACCACAGTAACTGACTATAAAATAGCTCAAGTGCTTGTGGGAGGGATAAAAGAAAGTGATTAATTATATTTATCAGCTTGTTAATCCGCAATTTATAAGCGTGAAATATGAAGATACAGATATTGACGACAGCGTTCTTGTAAGACCGAGATATATGTCGATATGCCGTGCGGACCAAAGATATTATCTTGGGCAGCGCGACCTTAAAGCAATGTCTGAAAAGCTCCCTATGGCGCTTATACACGAATGCTGCGGCGAGGTGCTTTCAGACCCAACGGGAACCTTCGCGCAGGGCGACAGGGTCGTTATGATTCCGAACATTCCGTCGGTTGAGCAGGACGGTATTTATGAAAATTACCGCAGCGGCTCGCATTTTCTTTCAAGCGGGTACGACGGCTTTATGAGAGAATTTGTTACAATGCCTCCCGACAGGCTTGTAAGCGTAAAGGGAATACCTGAGCAGACGGCTGCTATATGCGAGCTTTTAAGCGTTGCGGTTCATGCTGTTTCAAGGCTTGACAAGGCGGCTCATCAGTACCGCAACACCATAGGAATTTGGGGCGACGGAAGTATGGCGTTTGTCGTTGCTTGCGCGCTTAAGGCAAAAATGCCAAAGACAAAAATAGTTGTTGTCGGCAAAAATTCAAGAAAGCTTTCAAGATTTTCCTTTGTATCGGAAACATATTTGACATATAACATTCCGCAGAATTTAATGTTTGACCATGCCTTTGAATGTGTAGGCGGCGAGGGCTGCTACGACGCAATAAACGATATAATCAGGCATATAAAACCGCAGGGAACAGTCGGCTTGCTGGGTGTAAGTGAAAACTTTGTTTCAATCGACACACGGCAGGTGCTTGAAAAGGGGATAACGTTAATTGGAAACAGCCGCAGCGGAAGAGAGGAATTTCTTGAGGCGGCAAAGATGATGAGCAGCCAGAAAATTTGCCGGCGGCTTGGCTCTATAATTTATGTTGACGAGCCTGTGAAGTCTATCGAGGATATTCACCGAGCCTTTGCGACCGACCTTAACACGCCGTTTAAAACTGTTTTTGAGTGGCGCTTATAGCGCAACGCTGTAGATTTGATAATATTTTACGAGCCGAAAGGGGAATACCGTATAACGGGTTTATATGAAACATAAAAAAGCTAAAAAGAAGGCGTTTGGCGCAAAAAAAGCCATTGCACTTACAGGCTGTATTATCGCCATAATCGCAGGCGTATGCCTTGTTTTGGTATACAGCGTTATATCATCGGTCAATTACAAATCGATTGATGACAATAACAACAACAAAAATAATAATACTTCGTCGGGCGAGCTCAACACAGATCTTGCGAGCGATAAGCTTTTAAACGATCCTAAAATACTGAATATTATGCTCTTCGGTGAGGACCATATACTTCAGGGTGAGGATCACGGCAGAAGTGATACAATGATAATGCTGTCTATCGACAACAGACACAAAAAGCTGAAAATGACCTCGTTTATGAGAGACGTATATGTAAACATACCGAATAACGGTCAGGCAAAGCTGAACGCCGGATATACGCTTGGCGGAGCGCAGCTTGCGATACAGTCAATTGAATCAAACTTTGGCATTAATATCGACAGATATGCGGTAGTTGACTTCAACGCCTTTAAGGACATTATAGACATACTCGGCGGAGTTGATATTGAGCTTTCATCAGATGAGGTGGCGTATATCAACTGGCAAAGCTATTTGAACGGGCAGGTTGAGGAAAGATATGAGATGCCGGAGGTAGCCGGAGTTACTCATTTAAACGGCAGGCAGGCGCTTTGGTATGCAAGAGACAGAGGCTACGAGGAGGAAGAGCATCCTGAGTTTGTTGTTTCCGGAAACGATTTTGACAGAACCCAGAGGCAGAGAAAGCTTCTTGAAACTCTTGTTAATGAGTTTAAAACCGCCGATATAGGAGAAATAATACAAATCGTTTCAAAGGTAGGCCCTATGATAACCACAAACCTGAAAAAAGATGAAATAACAAGTCTTGTTGCAAATTCGCTGACATATCTAAACTATGAATTTGAGGAATACAGGATACCTGACGACGATTTGTTTAGGTACGGAAAAACCGAGGATTTACAGGATATAGTTGTTATAACCGATTGGTACGAGCAAAGAAAAAGGCTTGCGCTGTTCCTGTTTGAAAGCTCTGTGCAAAACTCATAAATAAAAAAGCAGGCGTAATGCCTGCTTTTAGTTTTATATTAGTTTATTATGCAATGAACAGATCCTTGCAACCTGCTTTATTCACTTAAAGAATTATCTTTAGTTGTAATTATTGCCGCTTTAATAAAAGCTTTGTCAAATATTTCTATTACCGCATTCAATTTTAATGAAAATAAAAATTAATTATAAACGGAGAAAAGCCGCGTAAGAATAAGACTTACGCGGCTTTTTGGCGGAGAGACGGGGATTCGAACCCCGGGTACGGTGATTACCGTACACATGATTTCCAATCATGCTCCTTCGGCCAGCTCGGACATCTCTCCGTACAGCCAAATAAAAAAATAAATATTGCGCTTAAAACAACGCTTAAATATTATATAATATTTAAGCGAAAAAATCAAGACCAAATAATGAATTAATTAACCGCGCCGTGTTGGATACGCCGATTTAAAGCGACGAACAGAGCGCAACGCCGTAAACGCTGTCTGCTCCGCCGAATTTCAGTGCGTTTATACATTCCGTCATTGTGCAGCCGGTTGTAATAATATCGTCAACAAGAAGCACCCGACTGCCGTTAAGCTTTTCCGCTGCTTTGAACACGTTTTTTACATTTTCCGTTCTTTGCTTGCGGCTAAGGTTATGCTGCTTTTCTGTTTTAACAGTCTTTATAAGCAACTGCCGGCAAGGCAGCGACAGCCTTTTTGCAATACATTCGGCAAGCAGTCTGCTGTGATTGAATTTATGCTTTTTATCCATATATGCAGGTACATATGTTACTACGTCTAAAGCTTTGGTGTCTATGGCTTTAAGCGATGAAAGCATATAATAAGACAAGGTCTGCGCAAGATAATGCTGATTTTTGAATTTGTAGTTTAGAATAGCCGTGCGATAAGCTCCCGAATACGGAAAGGAATATGCGCAAAGCGTCCCGCAAAGCTCTCGGTTGCCGGGCTTTGGCAGCGATAGGCGGCACTTGCCGCATTCGTTTTCGTTTAGGGCTATTACCTTTTCGCAAAACGGACAGCGCCTTGTAAAAAGTATATCCAAGAGCCTCATTTTTCAAGCCCCTCTAATAAAAAATATTTTAGTCCGGAATAACGCAGAGTTCTTCTGTTGTTGTTCACCATATACTCAACGACATTCGGGTCGCCGACGAGAATAAGCAGATTTTTTGCCCTTGTAACCGCCGTGTATAAAAGATTTCTGTAATAAAGCTGAGGCGCTCCGCGGAACATTGGTATTATAACCGCGTTAAATTCGTTTCCCTGGCTTTTGTGTACGGTTACGGCATATGCAAGCTCAAGATTTAAAAGCGCGTCTCCGCTGTATTTTGCTGTTTTATCGTCGAATCGAATTTCAAGTGTTTTTGATGCTCTGTTCACTCCCGTCAATATTCCCACATCGCCGTTGAAAATCCCTTCTCCCGACTCTCCGTCGTCACGGCTCCACTGAATATCGTAGTCGTTTTTTATCTGCATTACCTTGTCGCCCTGTCGGAACACCCTGTTGTTGAATGTAAGCTCAGGCTTTAGCTCGCTTGCAGGGTTCAGCGTTTCCTGTAGACGGCTGTTTAGTTCATATGTGCCGAGCGCGCCTTTCTTCCCGGGGCAGAGAATCTGAATATCGTCAAGGGGCGACAGACCGTATGATTCGGGCAGACGGCTTCGGCACAGGTCTGTTATTGTTTTTGCAATAAGCTCCTTGTTCGCTCTATACATAAAGAAGAAATCCTTTTTTGTTTCGTTTAAAACCGGCATTTCTCCCTTTACGATTTTATGCGCGTTTGTTACTATCATACTTTTCATCGACTGCCTGAAAATTTCGTTAAGCTGTACTACCGGTATGGCGTAGGAATCTATCAGGTCGCCGAGCACATTTCCGGCTCCAACGGACGGCAGCTGGTCGCTGTCGCCGACGAGTATTATGCGGCAGCCCATAGGTGTTGCCTGCATAACGCTGAAAAACAGCGCACTGTCAACCATTGATACCTCGTCGATTATAAGCGCGTCGCAGCGAAGCGGGTTTGATTCGTTCCGCTTAAAGACCGGCCTGTCGTGATTGTCCCAGCTTACCTCCAAAAGACGGTGTATAGTTTTAGCGTCCTCTCCCGTAACCTCGCTCATTCTTTGCGCCGCTCTGCCTGTCGGCGCGCAAAGAAATACTCTTTCGCCGTTTAGCTTGAGTATTTTAATTATTGCGTTGAGCGTTGTTGTTTTACCAGTGCCGGGGCCTCCCGTCAAAACGAGAAGTCCCTTGCTTGTCGCCTCTGTAACGGCACGGCGCTGGAGCGCGGCGTATTCTATTTTTTCACTTTGCTCAATTTTATCAAGAGCCTCGTCTACGCCGCTTATAACATGGGGCGGACAGCGCAGCATGGCGTTTAAACGTGCGGCAACGTAAAGCTCGCACTCGTACATTTGGGGAGTAAAAATAAAGCTGCGCCCGTTTAAGTCGTGGCAGATAAGAGAACCGCTTACAAGCATATTGTCGAGCGTGCCGGAGCAAACATCCTGAGGAAGCTCAAGAAAATCGGCGCAGGCGGCTATGAGTCTGTCCTTTGGCAGACAGGTGTGACCGTTAAGCTTGTTGTGCTCAAGAATATGAAAAAGTCCTGCCTCTATTCTAAAAATATTATCGCTTGCCTTTTCCTGCTTAAACGCTATTTTGTCGGCGGATTCAAACGGGATATTGAATTGCTCCGAGCAGAGTATGTATGGATTTTCCTCTATTGCCGAAAGCGCGTTTTTACCGTATTCTCGCCACAGGTTTACAACGCTCTGCGGCGGTATGCCGTATGCCTGAAGCTCTGTCATAAGACGGCGCACGCCGAAAAGACCGGCAAGCTCCTCGCTGATTTTTTTTGCCTTTTCAGGCGAAATGCCCCTTATTGCCGTAAGGCGCTCAGGCTCATGTTCAATAACGTCGAGGGTGCTGTCCTCAAACGTGTCTACAAGCTTTTTTGCCGTTGAAGGGCCTATGCCCTTTATAGCTCCCGAAGAAAGGTACTTAAGAATAGACGCTGCTCCGACCGGCATTGAGCGTTCGCAGAGCTTAACGGAAAATTGCTGCCCGTATGAGCTGTGATTTACAAAGCTGCCCATAAGCGAAAGTGTTTCTCCGACTGCAACAAGCGGCATTATTCCAACGGCGGTGATAAGCTCGCCGCCGATGTCTATCTCAAGCACCGTATAACCGTTTTCGTTATTTCTGTAGACAATGTCCTCTACATCGCCTTCAAGTCGCTCAAGCTCTTCGTTATATTCCATCTGCTTCTCCAATCATAAGAGTATTTTTAAACCATTCTTTTATTTAGCTCTCTCAAAGTTGTATCATATGCTTCCTGTTCGTATGGGTTTACAAAATCCCTGTAAATAAATTCACCTGTTTTTTCAGCAATAAGATTTAAAATATATCTTGTGAAATGCGGATTTTTTACTAATATAGGACCAATAAGGTGTGTGCCGAACACGTTGTTTATACGTATGCCTTCGCCCTTATCGTTTTCACAGTTTCCGTATCCCAGCTTCATTGTGAAAAGAGGACTTTTTATTCCCGTTGTGTTGCTGCACTTGTTTATAAAGCCGACAAAATCTTTTTCAATAAAGCGGCAGGTGCAAACCGCATCTCCCGTTATTCTCTTTTTAAAGCTTTCAGTCGTTTCAAATTCACTAAGCGACAGCGCTTCATATTTTTTTCCGCTATCGTCAGTTATAAAGCTGCCAAGCATCTCAAAGGCGTTTCCGGTGAAAAGCATTACAGTCCCATTGTCGGCAGCTGCCTTTAATTCCTGCCGTTTTGTCATCAGGTCGGCAAGAGCTCGCTTTTGCGCCTTCTCGGTTCCGCTGCCTATATAGATAAAATCAAAATCGGCAGGGCTTAAGCCGTTGCAGGAATCCGACCTTGTTATCTCTGCGTTTGCGCCCTGCTGCCGAATATGCCTGTCAAGAATGGATATGTTTGCGTATTCGCCATAGAGGTTCATAAGATTATTATATAAATGAAGAATTTTAATAGCCATATTTTTATACCTCCTATAAAACCTCTACTCTTGATAACAGCTTATCCTTGTCGGAAAAGCAGGTCACACAGTAAAGCTTTTCGTCGCCGTTTTCGCTTATATAATCAATACATTGGCCTATGTCCGCCACAGGCTTTATTTTTTCGGACGGAATACCTGTAAAGGAAAATCTTAGCGCAAGGTCGTTTACATATGTTCCGCTCAGATAAATGTTTTTAACGTGCTCGCAGTTGAGATGGTCGAAGTTTATATCCCAAAGCCATGATGTCTCGCCCGTGAAGTATTTTCTGCTTATAGCGTCAACTATTATCAGAACGCTGCACTGTTCGGCTTTTGAAGCAATATATTTAAGCGACTGGTCATATGATACAGAATTTTCATGCTTTGAGGTGAGCAGTGTACCGTTGTGAGAGCCGAGCCTGAAGCGCATTATCCTGCCGTTTTTTATCATATAATTTCCAATGCTTTTTGCAATTGCCTCTCCGTCTATTCCGGCTATCGAGCAGGCGGCAAAGGCGGCAAGAATATTGTATATGTTATACATACCGGTAAATGCGAGGGGAATGGTAAATTTGCCGTTAATAACTATTTCACCTTTGTCCATATCCGCGCTTGTCACGGTGTAATCTGTTTTATGCTTTTTAAATCCGCATTTATCGCAGCAGTATGCTCCTATGTGATTGTAGTGATAATAGTCATACGACATTTTTTCGCCGCATATTGGGCAGTACAGCCCGTCGTTGTAGACGCCGTCGTTATGGTCAATGGAGGACGCAAGCTTGTCCACACCGAACCAAGCCGTGTTTTCCTTATCAACGCCAAAGCAGGAGATAAGAGGGTCGTCGGCGTTAAGTATAAGACGTGTGTCGTCGTGAATGCTGTGAGATAAAGCCTCATATACCCACTGCGGATGACCGTTTCTTGTAAGCTGGTCGCGGTATAGGTTCGTCATAATATAGTGTGTGGGATGAAAGTAATTGAATGTATATCTGGCGTAGCGCTCGTCGGATTCAATAAGCAGGATGTCGCTTTTCATTTTTCCTGTGAGCGAGCAGTTGCTCAAAATGAGTGTGGCTACTCCCTCTATCTGATTTGAACCTTCTTTATTGTATGCAACGCTTTTTCCGTTGCTTTGAAGTATTCTTGCCGTCATTTCGACCGTTGATGTTTTTCCGTTGCTGCCGGTGACCGCAATAATAAATTCAGGCAGCTTTATTTTGCTCAGTATGTCAGGATAAAGCTTGAGTGCAAGCTGTCCCGGCATTGAACTGCCCCTGCCTATTATACCTCCGGCAAATTTGAGCAGCTTGCAAATCAATATAACGAAAAAAAGCTTCATTTTATCTCCCCAAATCATAATAAATCTTTCGCTTTTGAAAGCATATATATTATACCAAACGTCCCTGTATTTTACAAATATTTTGAAAAGCAGATAGGAAAAAATTATTTTCTCTGCAGCCGCCGTCGCGTATGCCGCCCGACCCTTCCGGTCGGGCGGCATACGGGTCCATACTCGGCTGATAAATCAGCCGAGTATGGACCTAGGAGCAAAGCTCCGCGGCGACGGCGGCGGTCGCGGCAGCATTGCCTGTATCGCTTTTATATCCTTAATTTAAAGAAAAATCACAATCACGCATTTAAGCGGTGACTGTGATTTTCCAAACCAAAGCGCCGTCCGATTGCTCAGACCGCCATTATTCTTATTTTACAGCTTAAATCAAATTACGCCCTGTGCAAGCATTGCGTTTGCAACCTTTTCAAAGCCTGCGATGTTAGCGCCTGCAACATAGTTGCCGTCAACACCGTAGCGCTTTGCAGCGTCAGCAATGTTGTTGAAGATGTTTACCATAATGCCCTTAAGCTTCTCGTCAACCTCTTCAAACGTCCATGAAAGACGCATTGAGTTCTGGCTCATCTCAAGAGCCGATGTAGCAACGCCGCCTGCGTTTGCAGCCTTGCCGGGAGCAAAAAGCACGCCGTTTGACTGGAATACCTCAACAGCATCAGGAGTTGAAGGCATATTAGCGCCCTCTGCAACAGCAAATACGCCGTTCTTAACAAGCGTTTCCGCCGCTGTCTTGTCAAGCTCGTTCTGAGTTGCGCACGGAAGAGCAACGTCGCACTTTACCGACCAGTCAAATTTGCCCTCGTGGTACTCTGCGTTCGGACGATAGTTTTTGTATGTGCTGAGTCTTTCTCTCTTAACCTCTTTAATTTCCTTAACAGCGTCAAGGTCAATTCCCTCGCTGTCATAGATCCAGCCTGTTGAATCCGAAAGAGTAACGACCTTAGCGCCAAGCTGAGTTGCCTTTTCGGTAGCATAAATAGCAACGTTGCCGGC
>CANQEU010000004.1 GCA_947595635.1 uncultured Clostridia bacterium | reverse complement strand
ATCTTTGGGGTACCGATATGACCTTTGGATTTCAAAGCGCGGTGAATATTGCAACGAATGTTATTGACTGCATTCATACGACCGCAACCTCTCACGGCAGAGTGTTTATTGTCGAGGTTATGGGTCATAAGGTCGGCTGGCTTACACTGTACGCCGGCATAGCAGGCGGAGCTGATGTAATTTTAATACCTGAAATACCGTATGATATTAATTCGGTTATCAAAACCGTGCGTCAGAGAACGGAAAGCGGAAAGAACTTTTCGATTTTGGCAGTTGCCGAGGGCGCAATATCAAAGGAGATCGCGGCAATGCCCAAAAAGCAGAGAAAGGCCGCAATAGCGCAAATACCATACCCCTCTATTTCCTATCAGATTGCAAAGGAGATAGAGGAAGCAACAGGACAGGAAACAAGGGTGACCGTGCCGGGACATTTCCAGAGAGGCGGAAGCCCCTGCCCGTATGACAGAGTGCTGTGCACAAGGCTTGGCGCACGGGCGGCTGAGCTTATTATAAATAAGAAGTACGGCAATATGGTTGCTCTTGTCAACAATGAAATAGTTTCCGTACCGCTCAGGGACATTGCGGGAAAGCTCAAAGAGGTGCCGAAGGACAGCGACGTTATAAAGGCGGCAAAAACGCTTGGCATAAGCTTTGGCGAGTAATTTTGGATAATATGGAGCTTGTTTGCAGGAGGCTGAATGTTTCTTGCGACTGAAAGCCCGTTTTTAGATTGCAAGTAAATTATATTTTTTAAGGCATAAAAGCTTAATCAAGCAAAATTTATTAAAAGAGATTGCGGCGGTGCAGGATAAACCTCCTGCACCGCATATTTATTTGTAAAATAATTGACAAGCCGATTCATTTAATGTTATTATTTTAGCGTGGTAAAACGCTAACAGACTAATGTGACAGTTACCGCCGCTTAAATCGGAGCGGGGGTGTAATCAAAAGGCCTGTTGAGGCTTATTCGATTTAAACTCCGCCTGTTAGGCTGCCGGTATGTCACAAATAATTATCAGAAAGGAGTAGTCGCATATGCGACTGCGTGAAGTGCAATGACAAAGAGAACGTCAAAAAAATTATTGCGTACCGCGTTGTCCGCAATGCTGTTGCTTACAATGCTTTTAAGTGTTGTATGCTTAGTTAATCCGAACGCTGAGGCGGCAAATTCCAAAAAAACCTTCACAGTCGGCTTTGACGCGGAGTTTCCTCCATACGGCTATAAGGACGACAACGGCGAGTACGTGGGCTTTGACCTCGACCTTGCGTCAGAGGTGTGCAAAAGGAACGGCTGGGAGCTTATAAAACAGCCGATAGACTGGAACTCAAAGGATATGGAGCTTAACAGCGGCTCTATAGACTGTATATGGAACGGCTTTACAATGGACGGCAGAGAAAATGAATACACATGGTCAACGCCGTACATAGACAATTCGCAGGTCGTAGTGGTAAAGTCGGATTCCGATATAAATGAGCTTTCCGACTTAAAGGACAAGATAGTTGTCGTTCAGGCGGATTCCTCGGCGCTTGCGGCGTTTACAGGCGAAGACGCAACGGAGGAAAACAAAAAGCTTGCGGAGAGCTTTAAGGAGCTTCAGCAGGTAGGCGACTATAACAGTGCGTTTTTGAACCTTGAAAGCGATATGGTTCAGGCGATATGTATGGATATAGGCGTTGCGAACTATCAGATTAAGTCAAGGGGAAACGCGTTTAGAATGCTTGACAGTCACGTCTCAAGCGAAAAATACGCGATTGGCTTTAAAAAGGGAAATACAGAGCTCAGGGACGCTGTTCAGTCAACTCTGCTTGAAATGAAAAGTGACGGCGAAATTGACAAAATAGCGAAGAAGTGGAGCCTTGAAACAAGCGTGTGCCTGAGTGCGGACGACAAGTCCGACAGTGGCAAAAAAACCTTTACAGTCGGCTTTGACGCGGAGTTTCCGCCATACGGCTATAAGGACGACAACGGCGAGTATGTGGGCTTTGACCTCGACCTTGCGTCGGAGGTGTGCAAAAGGAACGGCTGGGAGCTTATAAAACAACCGATAGACTGGAACTCAAAGGATATGGAGCTTAACAGCGGCTCTATAGACTGTATATGGAACGGCTTTACAATGGACGGCAGAGAAAATGAATACACATGGTCAACGCCGTACATAGACAATTCGCAGGTCGTAGTGGTAAAGTCGGATTCCGATATAAATGAGCTTTCCGACTTAAAGGACAAGATAGTTGTCGTTCAGGCGGATTCCTCGGCGCTTGCGGCGTTTACAGGCGAAGACGCAACGGAGGAAAACAAAAAGCTTGCGGAGAGCTTTAAGGAGCTTCAGCAGGTAGGCGACTATAACAGTGCGTTTTTGAACCTTGAAAGCGATATGGTTCAGGCGATATGTATGGATATAGGCGTTGCGAACTATCAGATTAAGTCAAGGGGAAACGCATTTAGAATGCTTGACAGTCACGTTTCAAGCGAAAAATATGCGATTGGCTTTAAAAAGGGAAATACAGAGCTCAGGGACGCTGTTCAGTCAACTCTGTTTGAAATGAAAAGCGACGGCGAGTTTGACAAAATAGCGAAGAAGTGGAGCCTTGAAACAAGCGTGTGCCTGAGCGCGGACGACAAATATATTGACGGCGACAGCGCACCGTCTGCTGAAAATACGCAGGACGAAGAAAACGAGTGGGACATATGGAATATATGTATCCAGCTTTTCGACGGTATTAAAGCGACTTTGTTTATATTTGCCCTTACGCTGATATTCTCGCTTCCGCTCGGTCTTGCGCTAACATTTGCGAGAATGTCAAGGTTTAAAATCGTTCAGTGGCTTGCTCAAATTTATATTTCAATTATGAGAGGCACTCCGCTTATGCTGCAGCTGCTCGTTGTTTGCTACGGGCCGTATTACCTGTTTAACATAAGCCTTGACCAAAGCTACAGAACATATGCGGTTATAATAGGCTTTTCAATTAACTACGCCGCATATTTTGCAGAGATATTCAGAGCAGGCATTCAGGCTATTCAGCCGGGACAAAGAGAAGCGGCGGCTATCCTCGGTTATTCAAGAGGACAAACCTTCCGCAAGATAATATTCAAACAGATGATTAAGAACATTTTGCCGCCTGTTACAAACGAGATAATAACGCTTGTAAAGGATACTTCTCTTGCGTTTGCGCTTACATACATAGAAGTATTCACGCTTGCAAAGCAGATAGCCGCAGCACAAACGAGCATCGTGCCGTTGTTTGTCGCCGGATTGTTCTATTATGTGTTCAATATAATCGTCGCGTTTGTAATGCAGAGAATAGAAAAACGCCTGAATTATTATCATTGATTTTTGGGGGTGAGCAAAATGAAATTGGTTGAAATAAATAATCTAAAGAAAAGCTTTGACGGCAAGACAGTGCTTGAGGATATAAGCTTTTCCGTTGAAAAAGGTGAGGTCGTTTCAATAATAGGCCCCTCCGGTTCGGGAAAATCAACGCTTTTAAGATGCGCCACGTTTCTTGAAACAATGGATTCCGGCGAGCTTAGCTATATGGGAGAAAAAATTGTAGAAACAGTAAACGGACGTGCGGTATATCCTAAAAAAAGAAAGCTTAGAGAGGTGCATTCAAAATTCGGCCTTGTTTTTCAGAATTTTAATCTCTTTCCTCATTATAACGTCCTTAAAAATGTGTCGGACGCGCCGATAAGCGTGCTTAAGCGCAATAAGGAAGAGGTGCTTATCGAAAGCAGACGTGTTTTGAAAAAGCTTGGAATAGAGGATAAGGAAAAGGCGTATCCGTGCGAGCTTTCGGGCGGACAACAGCAGAGGGTGGCGATAGCAAGAGCCCTTGTAATGAATCCCGACATACTTTATTTTGATGAGCCGACCTCCGCTCTTGACCCTGAAATAACGGCAGGCATACTTAGAATAATGAAGGAGCTTGCCGATGAAAATATGACAATGGTTATAGTAACGCACGAGATAGACTTTGCAAGGGCAGTGTCTGACCGCGTTGTGTTTATGGACGGCGGAGTGATAGTTGAGCAGGGAAGTCCGCAGGATGTTATTGACAATCCTCAAAACGAAAGAACGAGGGAGTTCCTTAAAAAGCTTTCGATATAACCTGAACACGGCTTGATAATATGATACTCACGATTTTGTTCTGTTAAAAAGAATATCCTACAAAACAAAAGCAGCCGCTATGCGGCTGCTTTTGTCTTTCTATAAATACATTTTTGAGCGAGCAGGTGGGGGCTACTGGGGAGCGTCAGCTCCCCCCGTATAAAACTTAATTTTAAAGAAGCAGCGTTACCGGCGCAAGGCGAGAACTAATAAAATTTTTTTCTTATGTAATCCTTGAACCGCAGTCAGCGCCGCTGCGCAGCGGAACTGCTGCTTAAGGGTTTATTTTTTGCAGGAGAAGCTTCGCTTCTCCTGCACCTCATCATTCTCGCTTAAGGGATATTTACTTTCAAGTATTTGCTTGCAATCCGTGAGCAGGCTTTGGGGTTGCAAGGGGCGTTTAGCCCCTTGCATAACAAACTAATATAAAGCAGCAGCGTTACCGGCGCAAGGCGGTAACGCTGCGGTCAAAAAGAGCGGCAGCCCGAAAGGCGAACGCCGCGATTTTGCATAAAAATCGCGGCAAGCCACAAGGGCTTGCCGCGACGTGGCTGGGCTAGCTGGATTCGGACCAGCGAATGACGGAGTCAAAGTCCGTTGCCTTACCGCTTGGCTATAGCCCACCGTTTAGTTATAATCTGAAATAAACCGCTCTTTATTATAAGTGTAAAAACAAAATATGTCAATAGCTTTTACTCATATTTTTAATTTTGCTTATCAAAATAGAAGAAACATTTGTTGTTAAAACAAGCGTTAAAAAATAAGGGGGACAGCCAAACGGCTGTCCCGATTTTTTGCTGAATTATGTATTTAATTATTGCTGTGGAGCTCCTACAGGACATGTGTCTGCACAAGCGCCGCATTCTGTGCAAGCATCGGCGTTAATCTCGTACTTGCCGTCGCCCTCAGAAATTGCGCCAACAGGACATTCGCCCTCGCAAGCGCCGCAAGAAATACAATCATCACTTATAGTATATGCCATTGTGAATAGCACCTCCTTTTCTTGTTATATATTATTGTATCATTCTTTGAAAAAAAAGCAACTGTTTTTAAGAAAAAAATAAAAATTATTCTTGGAAAATTCTCAAATATTGTGCAAATTTTTTTGATAAAAAATTTAAAAAAATAGAAAAAGTGAGATAGCGTGAGTATATGCGAGATATAAAGAGAAAAGCGAGTATTTTACACATAAAACAGGCTAAAATAGACTTTGACTATCTTTGACCATACGCATATAATGTAATCATAAGGTCAAAGAAAGTCAAAGACAAATTGCTTTATTGAATGCCGTGCCACATCGTCAAATCATTTATCGACATTATTTCTTTTGCTCTGACTTTAAAATAAGAAAAAAGGTGAGATTATGAGAATATCGGATCTGGTTGCAAGCTATATTCTTAATATGCTTGATGAAAGCGGCGGCAATGCCGAAATAAAGAGAAACGAGCTTGCGGATTCTTTGGGCTGCGTACCAAGTCAGATAAATTATGTGCTTACCTCTCGCTTTACGCCCGAACAGGGATATATTGTTGAAAGCAGAAGAGGCGGCGGAGGATTTATCAGAATAACAAGGATCCACACCGATAAAGACTCGGTGCTTATGCATATTGTTAATTCAATCGGCAAGGAGCTCGATTTTAATGACGCAAGGCTGATGCTTGACAATCTGCGGGTTGCAGGCGCTATTGATGACGAATGCGCGGAGTTGATATCCGCGGCAGTGTCTGAGAGAAACTTTGCCGGCTTGCCTAAAAAGCTGAGCAGTGCGGTAAGAGCCGCAATTGTAAAAAATATGCTTTTGACCCAAATTTAAAATATAAGAGGGAGGAATATTTATGTTATGTCAATCATGTAAGAAAAACGAGGCCACAACACATATTAAAAGAGTGGTAAACGGCAGGATAGAGGAATATGACCTTTGCCCAGAATGCGCAAAAAAAATGGGCTACACAAGCCTGTTTTCAAATTTTGAAAGCGAATGGAACAGTCTGCTCGGCAGCTTTTTCGGCGGCGGACTTCCATCAAGAACAAGCGCCACAAGGTGCAAAAGCTGCGGCGCGTCGTTTTCCGAGATAGCAAAGAGAGGTATGGTCGGCTGTCCCGACTGCTATGAAACCTTTTACGAGGAGCTGCTGCCGTCTATCAAAAAAATTCACGGGAACACACGCCATAACGGAAAATTCCCGTCAAGCTCCGGCAGACAGCTTGCAATAGTCAACGAGCTTGAATCAATGCAGGAGCAGTTAAACGAGGCTATAGCGCGTCAGGAATTTGAAAAAGCGGCTGAGCTCAGAGATAAAATTAACGAGCTGAAGGGAGAGAGTAAGAATGGCTGAAAAATGGTATGAGAGAAGCGGAGAGCACGGAAGCGTTGTAATAAGCTCTCGAATCCGGCTTGCGAGAAACCTTAAAAGCTATCCCTTCCCCAACAGAGCGAGCCTTGAACAAAAAAGAGAGATAGCCTTGAGAGTAAAAAAGGCGATTGAAGAGAGCAACAGCACTTTAGCCGGCAGCTTTTCGTTTATTTCAATGGAGGAGCTAACACAGCTTCAGGCTGTATCGCTTGTTGAAAAGCATTTGATAAGTCCTGAGTTTGCCTCCGACAGAAAGGGCAGGTACCTTATGCTGTCTGAGGATGAAGCCATAAGCATAATGATAAATGAAGAGGATCACATAAGGATACAGGTGCTTGGCAGCGGATTATCATTAAACGAGCTTTATAATACCGCAAATAACATTGATACTCTTCTTGACGACGCTCTCGGCTTTGCGTTTAACGAGAAGCTCGGCTATTTAACTCAGTGTCCGACGAATCTCGGCACAGGTATGAGAGCTTCCCTAATGCTCCATCTTCCGGCGACGGAAAAGAACAGGGCTATAGCAAGAATAGCCGGCAATCTTTCAAAGCTCGGAATGGAGCTTAGAGGAACATTTGGCGAGGGCAGCGATGTAAAAGGTTCGCTGTATCAGATGTCAAATCAGATAACGCTCGGAATTTCGGAGCATACGGCTATTGAAAACCTGAAGAATATAGCTTCGCAGATGATAGAGCAGGAGGAAAAGAGCCTTGAAGAGCTTTCAAAAACGCTTGAAATGCAGGATATAATATTCAGAAGCGCGGCTGTTTTAAAAAGCGCAAGGCTTATGACGAATGACGAGGCTATGAAGCTTTTGTCAAATGTAAGGGCAGGAATGGTAACAGGACTTATCGAAAGCAAGGATTATTCTCTGCTGAACAGAATGAGCGAGCAGATACAGCCTGCAACTCTGATGACCTCAAACAACAGGGAGATGACTCCGCAGGAAAGAGATTCTGCGCGTGCAGAGCTTTTGAGGCGCGAACTTAAAGAATTATTTTAGGGCTGAGCCTGAAAGCTGAGTGAAAAATGAAGAAACAGGGAGGTACGCAATATGTATAATTTCAGAGGATTTACTCAAAAAGCAAATGAAACATTAAATCTTGCCATTGAAAAGGCAGAGGAGCTTGGACACACTTATATCGGAACAGAGCACATACTTTTAGGACTTCTGAAAACGGAAAACAGCGTTGCGAGCACAGCGCTTGAGGCTGCCGGAATAAGTGCGGAGGATGTTGAAGCTCAGATAAAGGTGCAGATAGGCTCCGGCTCAAGGACTACGCTCTCGCCGTCTGATTTTACCCCAAGGACAAAAAGAGTTGTTCAGGGTGCAATTGCGGTTGCCGCACGCTATAACCATAATTATGTCGGCAGCGAGCATTTGCTTATAGCATTGCTTTCGGAGGAGGACAGCTATGCCGTACACTTCATTTACGGCTGCGGCGCTCGTCCGAATGATATATTCCGCAGCATATCGGAGCAGCTTAATTCTTCCTCCGACGCTTCCGAACAGCCTCAGGGATATTCAGGCTTTGACGGCAAGCCGTCTGGAAATTCAGGCAGAGGCGGAACAAAAACGCTTGAAAAGTTCGGTGAGGATTTGACGGAGAAGGCAAAAAAGGGTGAAATAGACCCGGTTATCGGCAGAGAAAAGGAGATTGCGCGTGTTATTCAGATACTTTCAAGAAGAACAAAGAACAACCCGTGCCTAATCGGTGAACCCGGAGTCGGAAAAACAGCTGTCGCAGAGGGGCTTGCGCTGAGAATTGCAAGCGGCGACGTTCCCGATTTGCTAAAGGACAAAAGAGTATTTGCGCTTGATTTAACCGGAATGGTCGCCGGAGCAAAATACAGAGGCGATTTTGAAGAACGAATCAAGAGCGCTATGGACGAGGTCAAAAACGACGGCAATATAATCCTTTTCATCGACGAGCTTCACACAATAATCGGAGCAGGCAGCGCAGAGGGAAGCGCAGATGCCGCGAATATACTTAAGCCTGCGCTTGCAAGGGGAGATTTGCAGGTGATAGGCGCAACAACGATAAACGAGTATAGAAAGCACATTGAAAAGGACGCGGCGCTTGAAAGACGTTTCCAGCCCGTAACTGTCGGAGAGCCGACGGCGGAGGAGGCTGTGCAGATATTAAAGGGTCTGCGCGACAGGTATGAGGCTCACCATAAGGTGTCTATTCCCGATGAGGCGATAAATGTGGCGGTCGAGCTTTCATCAAGATATATAACCGACCGTTATTTGCCCGACAAGGCGATAGATCTTATAGACGAGGCGGCGTCAAAGGTAAGGCTTAAGGCGCACACACAGCCGAATACCCTGAAGGAAATTGAGGATAAAATAAACAGACTTGAGCAGGAAAAATCTGCCGCTATCAACGGTCAGGATTTCGAGCGCGCGGCAAAGCTCAGAGATGAACAAAACGAAGCGAAGCAAGAGCTTGAAAAGAAAAAAGAGCAGTGGAAGCAGAATACGGATAATTCTTCCGGAACCGTAAGCGAGGAGGACATTGCAAATATTGTTTCGCAGTGGACCGGCATACCCGTGTCAAAGCTGACAGAGGAGGAAAGCCAAAGACTCCTCAATATGGAGGAAATACTCCACAAGAGGGTAATAGGGCAGAACGAGGCTGTAGACAGCGTTGCAAGGGCAATTCGCAGAGGCAGGGTCGGACTTAAAGACCCCAAAAGGCCGCAGGGCTCGTTCATATTCTTAGGCCCTACCGGAGTTGGAAAAACCGAGCTTTGCAAGGCGCTTGCCGAGGCTGTTTTCGGTGATGAAAACGCTATGATACGCCTTGATATGTCAGAATATATGGAAAAGCACACGGTTTCAAAGCTTGTCGGATCTCCTCCGGGATATGTCGGCTATGACGAGGGCGGTCAGCTTACCGATAAGGTAAGAAGTCACCCGTACTCCGTTGTACTCTTTGATGAAATCGAAAAGGCTCATCCTGATGTTTTTAATATGCTGCTTCAGATACTTGAGGACGGCAGACTTACCGACTCTCAGGGCAGAGTGGTAGATTTTAAAAACACGATTATCATCATGACGTCAAACGTGGGCGCAAGACTGATAACCGATTCTGCGTCGGGAAGGCTCGGCTTCGCGTTTGAGGACAAGGACGGGGAAAAGAGCGCCGAGCGTGAAAACGCGGACGTAAAGGAGCTTGTAATGGGCGAGCTTAAAAAAATGTTCCGTCCGGAATTTTTGAACAGGGTTGACGATATTATCGTATTCAACAAGCTTAACGAGGACGAAATAAAGCAAATCGCCGCCAATATGCTTAAAAGCCTTGAGAGTCGTCTTGAAAGTATGGATATAAAGATTGAATTTACAGACGATGCAGTAGCTGCCGTCGCAAAGGCAGGATATGACCCGACATACGGCGCAAGACCGCTGCGCAGAGCCATCCAGCAAAGGATAGAGGACGCGTTGTCGCAGCAGATACTTGAGCAGAGAATAAAAAAAGGCGACAGTGTTAAATGCTCTTATAACGGCAGTGAGTATACCTTTGAAACGATAATGTAAAATGCTTATAAAAAAAATTAGGAGCGCCGCAGACTTAAAGTCTGCGGCGCTCAGCTTGTAAAAAAGTTTTTGTCCATATAATCCTTGAACCGCAGTCAGCACTGCTGCGCAGCGGGACTCCTGCTTAAGATTTTATTTTTTGCAGTAGAAGCTTCGCTTCTCCTGCGCCTCATCATTCTCACACAAGGGAATTTTGCTTGATTAAGCTTTTATACCCGTAAATAAGCTTTTATAACATGAATTAAAATCAAAGTATTTTTTGAGCGAACAAAAAAGGGGATTTAAAGGGGGAGCGTCAGCTCCCCCTTTAATATAACACAATATTAAAGCAGCAGCGTTACCGGTGCAAGTCGGTAACGCTGCGGTCGGCGAGAGCCTCGTCAAAAAAATATTATTTACTGTGTCGTCCTTGAACCGCAGTCAGCACTGCTGCTTAAGATTTTATTTTTTTTGCAGGAGAAGCTTCGCTTCTCCTGCACCTCATCATTCTCGTTTAAGGAATATTTATTTTCAAGCTTTTGCTTGCCTTGGAATGGTTGCATTGCGCTCTCTGCCTGTGAGGGAAGATTAATTATGCGTTCAAATATGTGAAAGAAGATTAAAACTTTTATTTACTTGCAATCCCTGAGCAGGCTTTGGGGTTGCAAGGGGCGTTTAGCCCCTTGCATAATAAACTAAATATAAAGCAGCAGGCAGGTCGCCGCAAGGCGGTCTGCCTGCGGTCAAAAAGTGTTTTTGTCTTTGTGTTCCTTGAACCGCAGTCAGCACTGCTGCATAAGATTTTATTTTTTGCAGTAGAAGCTTCGCTTCTCCTGCACCTCATCATTCTCGCACAAGGGAATTTTACTTAAATAATATTTTAAACCCGTAAATTAGTTTAGCAGAACGAATTTAGACTAAAAAATTCTATTAAAGAGGAAGTGAGGATTTACGGTGGGCTTCAATTCCACGTTTAAAACCAAATTTTAAAGCTTCAGCAGGTGATAACTTATCAAAAAATAGGTTTATCAACAGAATCGGAGCGCCGCAGACCTAAAGTCTGCGGCGCTAAGCGTTTATTAAAGCCGTTTATTGGAAAAATGAAGAAAGCCACGAGCTTATTGACCCGAGAAGTATGTCAGCCGCGCTTGTCGTTTTAAGCTTTATTCCGTCCTTTAGCGGTTCAAAGCTCTTTACGGAAAACTTAATTGTCTGCCCCATAATTTCATATTGGTAGCGTGATTTTATGTATAAGTCATTTCCGTCGCGGCGTATGTAATCCGATATACCATTAGAAATATCGTCGCTGAAAGCGTAGTTCATAAGCAAGTCAGGCGCAATTGGAAGATTCCCGATTTTTGCCGAGGTAACAGTCAGTTTGAATTCATTTTTGATTATCTCCGGTTCAATGTTAAGCTCTGCCGATATTTCAAAGGTGTGATTATTAATTTCTACCATAGCGTAAAGCTCGCTCGGCTTGTCCTTGTGTATATAAATTGCAGCGTCCTTTATTCTTGAATTTTCGCTTAACGGTTTTACGTCGTCGTCCTTATCGCCCTTGATGAAATATGTAAGCAATGAGTTAAGCTCAGTATTAGTTATTTCCGCGTCCTCGTCCTTTATCGCCGCATAGATAACATTCATTATAGCCCCGTTATCCGGCGACGCTCCGAATTTATCGCTGTTTGGCGTTTGAAAAGCAAGCACGGCAACGGTTATTACGCCTGCCGCTATAAGCAGGAGCGCGCATAAAATAATTATAACGGCTGTTCTTATTCCGTGTCCCTTTTTATCCTTCTTAGGAGCGTCCTGTGTAAAGCTGTCGTCATAATCGTTTACTTCGATTTCGTTTGTGACATTTTTATTCATTATTATTCCCCTTACTTATTTTAATGTTGCTATCGTAACTCCGCTTTCGCCCTCGCCGTAAACTCCGAGCCTGTAGTCCTTTACAGTCCTACAGCCCTTTAGGAAGGAATGAACCTCTCGCCGAAGAACGCCGGTGCCCTTGCCGTGTATTATTGTTATCTGGTTTATTCCCGACAGAATTGCGGAGTCGATTGCGTTTTCAAGCTCCATAATCGCCTCTGTGGCAGTCATACCCCTCAAATCAACCTCAGTAACAGCCCTTACGTCAGTCTGCCTTGTTACACTGCGGTGAGATGGTTTAGGCTTGTCCTTGCTTTGACTGTCAAGCAGCCTTAAATTGTTTATGCTGACTCTTGTTTTAATAATGCCTGCCTGAACAAGCGCCGTTTTTCCGTCGGGGTCAAGCTCAAGCACAGTCGCCTTTTTGTCAATATCGAATATTAATACGGTGTCGCCCTGCTTAAGCTTTCTCGGAGGCTTATAATCATCGTTCTTTGCTTTTGCAATCGGGTCTGCTGTGTTTTCTATATTTTTAATTTGTGCTTTAAGCTTCAATTTATCTTCGTCTGACAGCCTCTTTTCTCTCTGTGCCTTTTCAACGCTTTCCATAATTCCGTAAGCGGCGGCTCTTGTCCTTGATACTATCTGCGCCGCCTCTTCTCTCGCACGCTGTATTTCCGCTTCGCTTTGCTGCCTGATTTTTAACGCCTTTTTCTCGGCGTCCTCGATTGCCTTTTGTGCAAGCAGCGCCTTTTCCTCGGCCGCGTTAAGCTGCTGCTCAAGCTCCTGCCGCTTTTTTTCAAGATTTCTGACAACGCTTTCAAATTTTCTGTCATCGCGTGAAACAAGTCTTTTTGATCGCTCGATTATTTCATTGTCTATCCCAAGCTTTTTTGAAATCGCAAATGCGTTAGAACGCCCCGGAACCCCGATTGAAAGCTTGTAGGTAGGTCTTAGAGTCGCGATGTCAAACTCGCAGCAGGCGTTTTCAACACCGGGAGTGTTCAGAGCAAACGCCTTCAGCTCGGCATAGTGAGTTGTAGCCGCCGTAACAGTGCCTGCAGAGGCAAGCTTTTCAAGTATAGCCGTTGCAAGAGCGGCGCCCTCTACAGGGTCGGTGCCTGCTCCAAGCTCGTCTATAAGGGCAAGGCTTTTATCGTCTGCTGTTTTTAATATGTTTGATATATTTGTCATATGTGCGGAAAATGTTGAAAGACTCTGCTCAATGCTCTGTTCATCTCCAATATCCGCAAGGATATGCTCAAATACCGATAATCTGCTGTTGTCGCCGGCAGGAACCATAAGTCCGCACATGGCCATAACGGTTAAAAGACCAATTGTTTTAAGCGTAACGGTTTTTCCGCCGGTGTTGGGACCGGTTATTACAAGGGTGGAAAATTCGCCGCCGAGCCTTATGTTGATTGGAACAACACAACTGCTGTCTATAAGCGGATGCCTTGCCTGCTTTAAATCTATTATGCCCTTGTCGTTCATTACAGGCATTGAAGCCTTAAGCTTGTACGCAAGCGACGCTTTTGCAAAAATAAGGTCAAGCTCTATAAGCAGTCCGTAATTATCCGTAAGCTGCTTTGCAAAAGCCCCTGCATTTGCTGACAGGGACGACAGTATACGCTCAATTTCCGTTTCCTCTTTTGATTTTAATACCTTTATTTCGTTGTTTGCCTCAACAACTCCCATAGGCTCTATAAATATTGTTGAGCCGCTTGCCGACGTGTCGTGAACAAGACCGCTTACATTGCTTCGGCATTCGGCTTTTACCGGCACTACATAGCGCCCGTCGCGTATTGTAACAATTGCGTCCTGCAAATATTTTTTATATGAGGAGGAATGTATCAGGTTGTTGAGAATATCTCTTGCCTTTAGAGAGGCGTTTTTCATTTTTCGGCGTATATCGCTTAGGGTGGGGGACGCCTTGTCTGAAATTTCGTCCTCGGAGATTATCGCTCCGCTTATGGCTTCCTCCAAAAATTTATTTGGAATAAGTCCGCTGAATTTGCTGTCGAGCACGCTTTCCGTGCCGGCGCAATTTTCACGCCATTGCTTAACACCCCTTACCACCCTGAGCAGCTCCGCTATTTTAAGCAGCTCGGTCGTTGAGAGCGTGCCGCCGGCGGCCGCTCTGGCGGCAGGGTTTGATATATCCTTTATTGAGCCGAACGACGGCGAGCCGAATCTGCCGCATAATATGTATGCGTCCTCGGTCTGCTTTAAAAGCTTAATAACCTCCGAAAGCGAGTTCTTCGGCCTTATGTCGAGCGCAAGTGCGGCGGCAGCCTCGCTTGCGCTCTCGTTTGCAAGCATATTTAAAATTTTATCAAGCTCAAGTGTTTTAAGATGTCTGTTCATTTACGACCCCGTTATTTTATCGTTTTATAAAAATTGAGCGTTTGAAATCCACGCTCGGCAATATTAAGAAGGTAGTCCTCCGCCGCACGGGAAAAGCTGTTTATGCTTTCTTCGGACAGAGTAAAGGAAAATAGCTTTTCCGGGACAGAATATATCGAATGTCTTAATGCGGCGGTAGCGCCAAGTCCTGTTAAAACAGAGTATTCTTTTTTTTCTTCAATACAGCCGCCGCAAAGCAAAATTCCGCTTAGCGGATAAAAACGCATATGCTCATCCTCGTATTTTTTGCATTCGTTACAACATACAAGATCCGGCATATAGCCGCACAGCGAAGCAAGGCGCATTTCGGTTACCGCCTTGATTTGCTCATTAGGTCTTGCGCCCTTTGAAAGAACGTATAGGGCGTTTAATATAAGCCTCAGTCCCTCGCCGCAGGGCGATTGCTCAGGGAAAAAATGTATGGAAAGCTCGCAAAAATACTGCGCAAGCGACATTTTCACAACATCATTTCTGAGAGGCATAAATATTTCTATACTTTGTGCGTCGTCGATTATGTATGACTCCCGACCCTTAAATATATTAAGTCGGGAGTAGCAAAGAAGCCGAGTAGCCGCACTTTTTGGGCTTTTAAGGCTGCCGGCATTTTTTACAAATGCCCGTATAACGCCGAAGTCCTTGCTAAGCACGGTAACAAGACGGCTGTTTTCACCAATATTTTGTTCCTTTATGATCAGACCGTCCGTACTCAGATTCATATTCGTCCTCCGAAAGCTCGTTTTCTTGTTTTTCAGCATCGCTGAGCTCGGCGTCATGAATAGACGTATATGCAAGATAATCCATCACACTTCCGGTTGATAAAAAATTATTCCACGCATCTAACGCATCCATACCAATTCCTCCAAAATAAAAATGAAGCTTCGTTATCATTATACGCACCAAAAAGAAAAATAACGGTGGTAAAATGTAGAAATAAAACTGATAAATTTCGGAAGAAAAATGCCGAACGCTCATATATATATTATACAGAAGCAGCGGCATTTTGTAAACCGATGCGGCAACAAAATAAGGGGATTGTAAAAATAAATAAATATGATAGAATAAAAAGAGAATCGGCGCACAACCGCCGAAAAGCAGCAAGTAACGGATATTAAGGAGAAATAAATGCTAAAGAAGTTTTTGGAGATTGGAAAAATAGTTTCCACCCACGGAATAAAGGGCGAGGTTAAAATTGAGCCATGGTGCGACTCTCCGCAATTTTTCGCAAAATTTAAACGCCTTTATTTTAACGGCGGAGAAAGGGAAGTAAAAATTTCATCAAGGCAGCATAAAAGAATGATAATAGCAAAGCTTGACGGCGTTGACACAGTGGAGCAGGCGGATTTACTGCGCGGAAAGGTTTTGTGGATGAACAGGGAGGATATGCGCCTTCAAAAAGGTGAGTACTATATACAGGACTTGATAGGCTGCAAGGTGATTGACGTTGATACAGAGGCAGAATATGGCATTATAAGCGATGTTTTTAAAACAGGAGCAAATGATGTGTACGAAATAACGGACAATAAAAACCGCAAATTTCTTGCGCCTGTCATACCCGATGTCGTTAAATCCGTTGACGTTGAAGGCGGCAGAGTTTTAATTTTGCCAATGAAAGGAATTTTTGACGATGAGGATTGACATAATAACCCTGTTTCCGGAAATGTGCCGCTGTGCACTGCTTGAAAGCATTATTGGCAGAGCTGTTAAAAGCGGAGCCGTCACGCTTGAATTTCATCAGCTCAGGGACTATGCCTTTGACAAGCACAAGCGTGTTGACGACACGCCTTATGGCGGCGGTATGGGTATGGTGCTTAAGGCGGAGCCCATTGCTCTTTGCTTTGAGGATATTTGCTCAAAGCTCGGTTTGAGGCCGCACTTTGTGTATATGTCGCCGCAGGGCAGGGTGTTGAATCAGCAAATACTTAAAGACACCGCCGAAAAATATGATAATATCTGCATTTTATGCGGCCATTACGAGGGCATTGACGAGCGTGTTTTGGAGGAGCTTGTTGATGAAGAAATATCAATAGGGGATTATGTTCTTACGGGGGGCGAGCTTGCCGCCTGCGTATATGCCGACTCGCTGTGCAGAATGGTGCCGGGAGTATTGTCTGATGAGGAGTGCTTCACGGAGGAAAGCCACTATAACGGATTGCTTGAATATCCGCAATATACAAAGCCTTCCGTTTGGAGGGGCAGAGAAGTGCCGCAGGTGCTTTTGAGCGGTCATCACAAAAATATTGAAGAATGGCGCAGAATGCAGTCGATTATAAGAACAAGGGAAAAACGACCTGATATGTATAAAATTGCCAAAATATCCGAATTTGAAATCGAATAAAATATATTAAATGCTAATAGAATATCGCTATTATTCTTTTTTAGAATAATTAACGGTACATAAAAACAGTTTTTTCCTCGAATTTTATTTAATATGCACAAATACTACCTTGCAAACAGGCGTTATGATAGTTCATCAAACCGAAATTGCAAAATTGATATTGACGGAAAAAACCTGTGTGATATAATATGTATCAGGATTAACAATAAGGTTTTGGGTAATTGCCAGAATCTTTGTGTGATTATGTAGCAATAGCCAAAGTGGGCAATATTAATGAATTAATTTAGAGGAGAGATTGAAATGTTCGTAAAAGATGTTGAGGTTCAGAATCAGGTAGGCTTGCACGCTCGTCCGGCAACTTTCTTTATCCAGAAGGCAAATGAATACAAGTCTTCAATTTGGGTTGAGAAAGAAGAAAGAAGAGTAAACGCAAAGAGTCTTCTCGGCGTTCTCTCACTTGGAATAGTAGGCGGCACAACAATCAAAATTATTGCTGACGGCGCTGATGAGCAGCAGGCTGTTGAGAGTCTTGTAAAGCTTGTTGAATCCGGCTTTTCAGAGTAATTACTTCTAATTTAAACGGCGGACAGAGGCTTTTCCCTCTGTCCGTTTTTATTTTTTAAAAAACTCCTTTAAACTACTTATGGCAGGGTGAGCAGAATGAATCAAAAGATGTCGCAGCTTAGGGCAAAGGCTATGAAGCTTCCGCTTGAGCCGGGAGTGTATATTATGAAAAATTCGAGCGGAAAAATAATATACATCGGCAAGGCTAAGGTACTTCGCAATCGCGTCAGCCAGTATTTCGGCTCTCAAAATAACCATAGCGACAAGGTAAGGCGGATGGTAGAGAATGTTGACAGATTTGAATATATAATCACAAGCTCTGAGTTTGAGGCGCTTGTGCTTGAATGCAGCCTGATAAAACAGCACAAGCCGAAATACAATATTCTTTTAAAGGACGACAAGGGATACGCCTATATCAAAATCACAAAGGGCGATTGGGGAAGAATAAGCGCAGAAAAAAATAACAATGATAAAGACGCTGTCTACCTTGGCCCGTATATGAGCCACTACTATGTAAAAAATGCCGTCGATCAGGCGCACAAGATTTTTATGCTGCCTGATTGCAGCAAGGTGTTTCCGAGAGACTTCGGAAAAACACGCCCGTGCCTTAATTATTATATCAAGCAGTGCTCTGCGCCCTGTATGGGCAAGATGTCCGTTAAAGAGTACAATGATAATTTTTCAGAGGCGGTTGATTTCCTAAAAAACGGCGGACGTGCTTCAATCAAAAAGCTGACCGAAGAAATGAACAGAGCGTCCGATAATCTTGAGTTTGAAAGGGCGGCAAGAATAAGGGACAGAATAAACGCCGTTAAGCGCGTCGGTGAAAGGCAGAGGGTAGTTGCCGCCTCCGTGTTGGAGCAGGACGTTATAGCGCTTGCGTGCAGCGGAGACTGCGGCTGCTTTGAGGTCTTTCGCTTTCACGACGGAAGGCTTTATGACAGAGAGAATTTTATAATAAATGATGTTGAGGACAGCCCGAAGGCAAGGGATGAGTTCATTGAGAGATATTACCAGCTGAGAGATGTTCCGCCAAGGATAACGCTTGACAGTCCGTGCGAGGACGCGCAGATACTTGAGCAGTGGCTGTCGGGTATGAATAACGGCAGGGTTCAGATAACCGTGCCGCAAAAGGGCGAGCAGCTAAAGCTTGTTCAAATGTGCAAAAAGAATGCAGCCGAGCAAATTGCCCAAAAGAGAGGGATCACTGTGCGTGAGGAGAGCGCACTTGCCGAGCTTGCGTCGGTGCTTGGGCTTGAAGCTCAGCCGGACTATATAGAATCCTACGATATATCAAATCTTATGGGCGACGAAAATGTTGCCGGAATGGTTGTTTTCAAAAAGGGCAAGCCGTACCGTAAAGCGTACAGAAGATTTAAAATAAAATCCTTTGCCGGTCAGGACGATTGCGCGTCGATGAAGGAGGTTATACGCCGCAGATTTGAGGAGTATAAGGCGCACGAAAGCGACGGCAACACCTTTGGCATTATGCCCGACCTCATTCTTCTTGACGGCGGAAAAGGACAGCATACCGCCGTTATGCAGGTGCTTGACGAAATGAATATAAGAGTTCCTGTCTTTGGTATGGTAAAGGACAGCAAGCACAAAACAAGGGCTATAACAGACGGCGACAGCGAAATTGAAATATCGTCCAAACGCAGCGCGTTTACGCTCGTTTCCACAATTCAGGAGGAAGTACACAGGTATGCAATAACTTACCACAGAGCGCGCAGGAAGTCCTCCGCGTTTAAAAGCTCTCTTACTGAGATTGACGGCGTAGGTGAAAAGAGGGCAAAGGCTCTGCTTAAGCACTTCGGAAGTATAAAGAATATAAAAAATGCAGATTTACAGGAGCTTATTGACGCTCCGACGATGAATAAAAGCGCCGCGAACGCAGTGTATAATTTTTTCCATTGACGAATTAGCTTTTTTTTGGTAGAATTTAAACATAATTTATCATAGGTGATTTGATGAGAGTTATTTCAGGCTCGGCAAAGGGCAGACGGCTTAAATCCCTGGAGGGGAAAGACGTTCGCCCGACTACTGACAAGGTAAAGGAATCTGTCTTTAATATTATACAGTTCCATATTGAGGGCAGACGCTTTCTCGATTTGTTTTCCGGCTCCGGTCAGATGGGCGTGGAAGCGCTCAGCCGAGGCGCAAAGCAGGCGGTTTTTGTTGATAAAAGTGCCGCGGCCTTAAAGGTGATAAAGGCTAATATTGAGGCTGCCGGACTGTCGGAAGGCGCAAGGGTTATCAATTCTGACGCGCTGTCGTTTTTAAATTCAAATTGTGAAAAATTCGATGTTGCCTTCCTTGATCCGCCATATGGCGCCGGAATTTTACAGTCTGTGCTGCCGTATCTTTCGGACAATATGAACAAAGGCGGGCTAATTATTTGTGAAAGTCCACTAAAAGAAGAATTATTTGAAAAAATTGGCGATTTTACACTTGACAGAAATTATCACTATGGTAAAATTAAAATAAGCGTATATTGTGTCAAGGATGAGTGTTGATGAAACAGACGGTTATATGCCCTGGAAGCTTCGATCCCGTGACGGTTGGGCACATTGATATAATAAGCCGGGCGTCCAAGATGTTCGATCATGTGATAGTTGCCGTGATGGTCAACTTAAACAAGACGCCGAGCTTCACTATTGATGAGCGAATTTCTCTTTTGAAAAAGGCAACCGCCGGGCTGAAAAACATAGAGGTTGTCGGTTTTGACGGACTGCTTGCACAATATGCCAAGGAGAGAAACGCCACGGCGGTCGTTAAAGGACTGCGTGCAGTATCGGACTTTGAATATGAGTTCCAAATGTCGCTGACCAATAAAAAGCTTAACCCTGAGCTTGAAACCGTTTTCCTTACAACAAGTGCGGAAAATATGTATTTAAGCTCAAGTATAGTAAAACAGGTGGCCAGCCTTGGAGGGGATATTTCTAATTTTGTTCCCGAATGTATCAGAGCCGAAATTGAGAGAAGATTAACTTAAAACAACATTTTCTATAAAAATATTTTAAGGGGCTTTATGTCTTTGAAAGGAATGAAAAAAATGAGAGTTGAAGAACTTATTGAAGAATTGCGCGAGGTTATCGGTGACGCAAAGAATATGCCGTTTTCGGGAGGTAAAATTATTGTAGAGGCTGACCATGTAAAGGATATTCTCGATGATATTGACGACAATCTTCCGCAGGAGGTTCGCCAGGCTAAGGCTATAGTTGCCGACAGAACGCAGATTATAGCTGACGCGAAAAAAGAGGCTGAGCAGATTATCCGCAATGCCGAGGAAAGAAAGAAGGCTCTTATTAATCAAAATGAGATCGTTCGGCTTGCACAGGCTGAGGCAAACGATATAATTAATGATGCGCAGGCTAAATCAAAGGAGCTGCGCAAGGCCGCAAGCTCGTATATAGACGATCTTATGGCGAGAACCGACGAGCTTATGACGGCTCAGGTAAATGAGCTTAAAAAGGCGAGAGCAGGGCTCAAAAGCACGCAGAGAAACGGAAACTGATTATCACAATAAAAAAGCGCACATTTATTGTGCGCTTTTCTTTTGCTCATTGAATATACAAATAGTATAAATACTGTTTTAAATTTGCAAATAATACTAATTGTAATATATCTTTCTGTCGGACGCTATGATATTTATTTAGATAAATATTAAAATTTTGCTGTTAAAGTGACGAAATTTTTATACGTTTAAAGGCGAATATAATTCTTATTAAGAAAAATACCGCGGTTTTTTTGCTTTATTTTACTTATATTGTGCTTTTAGGATTATGTTTTTCTATATCTTGTATCTGTGCATTATTGTTCAATAAGTATAGAAATTACAAAATTGTATCCAAAAAAAATATCAAAAAAACTTGCAAATTGCACTTTAATGTCATATAATTAGTACATCGAGTGACAGATTATGTCATTTGGTGACAGAAAATGGCGTTGTTTTAGTTAATTGACATGGAAGTGGCACAATGTTTATCGGAACATACAGGCATAACCTTGATCCAAAAAGCAGAATAATTATGCCGGCCAAGTTCCGCGAGGAGCTGGGCGAGACTTTCTATGTCACAAAGGGGCTGAGCGGATGTCTTTTGGCAATGCCGCTTGATAAATGGGAGTCCCTTGTAAATCAGATAGCCTCAAGACCGATGCCGGAGGCGCAGACGCTTCAAAGATTCTTCTGTGCCGGCGCGGACGAGGCTGTTCCAAACTCTCAGGGCAGATTTTTAATTCCGGAGCATTTGAGAAAATACGCCGGCATTGAAAAAGAGGTCACTATTGTGGGAACGGGAAAGCAAATTGAAATCTGGAGCAGCGAAAAATGGGATGAAATCTCTGCCGCAGCAACAGAGGAGAGCATTGCCGAGCTGATGCAGAATATTACGTTTTAAGAGGTAATAAAATGGAATTTTCTCATATTCCCGTATTGCTTAATGAAACAATTGACGCCCTGAACATCAAGCCCGACGGTATTTATATAGACGGTACCGCCGGCGGAGGAGGCCATTCCGCTGAGATATTAAAGCGCCTGAGCGCTAACGGAAAATTAATTTCCATTGACCAGGACCCGTCAGCCATTGCCGCCGTAACTGAACGCTTTAAAGACGACAACCGCTCTGTAGTAGTTCAGTCGAATTTCAGCCGGATGGCGCAGGTGGCGCGGCAACTCGGCATTGAAGCCGTTGACGGAATTTTGCTCGATATCGGAGTTTCCTCTGTGCAGCTTGATACTCCCGAAAGGGGTTTTTCCTTTCACAGCGACGCTCCTCTTGATATGAGGATGAGTCAAAGCGGAACGACCGCAGCCGATTTGGTGAACGGACTCGGCTTTGAGGAGCTAAGAAGGATAATTTCGCTTTACGGTGAGGAAAAATTCGCTTCGTCTATTGCTCACGCAATCGTCAAGCGCAGAGAGCAGGAAAAAATTGAAACGACGTTTCAGCTTGCCGAAATAATAAAGCAGTCGGTTCCGGCTGCAAAAAGAAGAGACGGACACCCGGCAAGAAAAACCTTTCAGGCATTGAGAATAGCCGTAAACGGCGAGCTTGACAGATTGGAAGAGGGACTTGACGCGGCCCTTTCGCTTTTATCTTCCGGCGGCAGACTTGCTGTAATAACATTTCATTCGCTTGAAGACAGAATAACAAAGAAAAAAATGCAGCAATGGTGTACCGGCTGCACCTGTCCGAAGGACTTTCCTGTGTGCGTTTGCGGCAACAAGCCAAAAGGAAGACTTGTTTTTCGCAAGCCTGTCGAGGCGTCTTTGGCAGAATTGAACAAAAATCCCCGAAGCAGAAGCGCTAAATTAAGATGTTTCGAGAAAATGTAACAATGTTGTAAATAATCGCAAAAAAGTCTTTGACATTTAATACAGAAAGTAGTAAACTATATGTAGTGAAATTTTCGTCAATATTTTTAAATTTCACTCCAAGATGTAGTAATTTACAAGTAATCTGTTAAATGGATGGTTTTTAAGGCATATTTGACATTGATTACAAATTAGTTACAAGGTATAATCGAACAATTTATTTTAAAATTTCGGCGTTATTTATTTAGTACAAGCGTGTTTCGGGCCGACAAAAAACAACAAAATAATTGCAAATCAAGTATCCGCAGTGCCGCGGATATTATGGATTGTTAAATCAGAGGTGTAAAACTATGGCTTTAGACGGAAGAAGCGTCGCCTACGATATCAGCCTCTTTGAGACTACGGCTGAAGAGAGATTAGCTGAGCAAAGAAGAAATTACAGAAGAAGACATAATGTAGTTAGCTTACCTGAAGAGGATTTAATAAAGAACAGAAGAGCAAAAAGAACACCGGCAAAAATTTTTACCGGCGTGGTTATGGGCGCAATCATATCTGTGACTGTTGCTTTCATAATTCACGGTCAAGTTCAGCTCACGGAGCTTAACCAGAAAATCAGCAATGCTTCGTCTAACTTGTCCGATCAGGAGAGCCTTTACACCCAGCTTCAGATGAAGGTTGATTCAAAGCTTTCAACTGCTGAGGTTGAGGAGTATGCCGAGTCAAAGCTTGGCATGAATAAGGCTGACAGCTACCAAAAGGAATACATAAGCCTTTCACAGGGCGACAAGGCAGAGGTTGCACAACAGGGCGGCTCTAATTTGTTTGAATCAATAGCGCAGGCTTTTGCCGGGCTGTTTGATTAATCTACCTTTTGGGCAAAAGTAAAAATGTATTATATCAGCGGTTGTAACACGGGAATTAATCCTGTATACAAATTGGTGACAAAAATTTAACTTATTACAAATAGTAAATTGTCACCGATTTGTATTGTTGCAGCCCTTTTTGCTATTTTGGGCTTTTGTCGTTTTTTGCGGTAAAAATTTCGGCTCAAGTTATTTTTTCTGTTAGATATAACCCTGAAACAGTCGTTTGACTTGATTATCATACTTCTGCCGCGCAGGATTGTATCTTTATGCGCTTCATTTATGCGACGCTTATAATAAGCGTTACCGACGTGTTACGCATTGTTTATTTAATCTTAAATACAAATCGGCAGCAGGGCTTGGCACTTTAGCTTATGCCGCCTGCTGTCGGGTTATATACTAAGGATTCTGACATATATATGTATGTGAGACGTAAACAGAACAATTTTCTGTCCTGACGCGCTTTGTGCGCCGTGTCACATATATAATGAAAAGCGAGCCAATGCTTTTCAATGTCACACGGGCATTTAAATGAAAGGGGATATACAATGTCAAAGGGATCCAAGTCAAAGCTGATGCGACGATGTATGATGATTATGCTCTGTATTCTTGTGCTCGGCTTTGGCACAACTGCATTCAGGCTTACTCAGCTTACCCTTTATCAGGGACAGGAGCTTCAGCAGCTTGCGTCTGAGCAGCAGCTTGTCGATACTGCAATCAGCGCCAGAAGGGGAACGATTTATGATACAAACGGCAAAATACTTGCGCAGAGCGCAACCGTTTGGAAGGTAGTCCTTTCTCCGAACGATTTTAAGAATGACAACGACCGCACAATTGTGTCAAAGGGACTTTCTGAAATTCTCGGAATTGACCAGGAGGATATTTTTGAAAAGTCTAAGGAGAATTCGTATTACTCGGTTGTAAAAAGACAAATAGAAAGCGATGAGCGCGACAAGATTTTAAAATTCATCGAAAAGATTGAGGATGAAAACGATATAACAGGCGTAATTGATTTGCTTGAGGATTATAAAAGATATTATCCGTACAATGATTTTGCGTCGTCGCTCATAGGATTTACAGGCAGCGACGATCAGGGACTTGCCGGACTTGAGTATCAATACAACGAGGAGCTCACAGGAACACCGGGAAGACTTGTTACAGCAAAGAACGGAAAAATCGAGCTTCCGTTTAACTACGAGCAAAAGGTTGACGCCGTTGACGGAAACAGTCTTGTTTTAACAATTGATGAAACAATACAGCACATAATGGAGAAGTACCTTAAACAGGGCAATGTCGAAAACAAGGTTCACAACCGTTCTGTTGCTGTTATGATGGATGTAGACACTGGGGCAATACTTGGACTCGCGGTTGAGGGAGGATACGACCTTAACGATCCGTTCACGGTTTCCGATAAAATTGCGGCAGCGGAAATAAGCAAGCTTGTCGGCAAGAAAAAGGAGGAAGCGGAGAGCGAGGCGCTGTCTGCACAGTGGAAAAACAAGGCTGTAAGCGACACCTATTATCCCGGCTCTGTTTTTAAAATAATTACCGCTTCAATGGCGCTTGAGGAAAACAAGGTCAACGACGAATCGCGTTTTACCTGCACAGGTTCATATACCCCGGTTCAGGGAGCGGCGCCTATAAACTGCCACAACACCTTAGGACACGGTACGCAAACATTTGCTCAGGCAATATGTAATTCCTGCAACCCGGCGTTTATGATGATAGGCGCAAGCATCGGAAAGGAAAAGTTTGCCGAATATTTCCAGGCGTTCGGATACAGCGCGCCGACCGGCATTGATTTGCCGGGCGAAGCGACGGGTCTTTTCTTTAATAATATAACCGACCTTGATTTGGCTATTGCTTCCTTCGGACAGGGCATCTCTGTTACTCCTATACAAATGGTAACAGCAATCTCTGCCGTTGCAAACGGAGGCGATTTGCTTCAGCCGTATGTTGTAAAGCAGATAGTCGATTCAAACGGCAATGTTGTAAAAAGCACAGACAGAATCGTTAAGCGGCAGGTTGTGTCAAAGGAAACATGCAAAAAGATCAGCGAGATTCTTGAGATGAACGCAACCGAAGGCTCGGCGAAAAACGGATATGTCGCCGGCTATCGTGTTGCGGGAAAGACGGGAACCTCCGAAAAGAAGTATGACGTAAACGACGATGGCATAGACGATTACATAGCGTCGTTCTGCGGCTTTGCTCCCGCCGACGACCCGAAGGTATGTCTGCTTGTATATTTTGACGCTCCGCTCGGAAACAATTATTACGGAAGCGCGGTCGCCGCTCCGGTATTTGCTCAAATTATGAATGAGGTTATGCCGTATCTTGAGGTGAGCGCACAGTACACAGATGAAGAAATAAAGCAAATGGATACGACGGCTAACAGCTATCTCGGTCTTAGCGTAGAAGAGGCTGAGCAGCAGGTCAAGTCGGACGGCTACACCTGCGTTGTTAAGGGCGACGGAGATAAGGTTGCGGCTCAGCTGCCGGCCGCGTCTACAAGAATACCTCAGGGCGGAACCGTTGTGCTTTACACAAGTCTTGACGAGGTGTCGAACAGCGAGGTTGAGGTTCCTGATTTTTCGGGACTTTCGCTTGCCGAGGCAAATATGGTTGCCGCCTCGTATAACTTGAATATAAGCGTTGTTGGAGTCAGCGGAACAAGCGACGGAGTGGTTTTGCTGCAAAGCGAGGCGGCAGGCGACACCGTTTCCGCGGGAACGGTAATAACGCTTACGTTTACGACCTCGTCCAATTACGGCAATAACGCAGTTATGTAGTGCGAAAGCAGTGAAATAAAGTGAAGCGAATTTAAAAATACGGAGGTAGAAACAATGAATATAGGATGGGTGCTTGGCGGAGCAGTGGCGTCGTTTGTGCTTTCGGCTCTTTTCGGAAAATGGCTTGTACCTTTTTTGAGAAAGCTTAAATACGGTCAGACCATAAGAGAGGAGGGCCCCAAATGGCACGAAAAAAAGCAGGGCACTCCGACAATGGGCGGATTTATGTTTATAATAGGCTCTGTTGCCGCAACTCTTGTTTGCGTTCTGCTTTTCTCCTTCTTTACCGCCGATGACGCTCTCAAGATTGATTTGGGCAGAGTCCTTGCGGGAATAGTTATGGCTTGCGCCTATGCCGCGGTAGGCTTTATCGACGACTATATTAAGGTAGTCAAGAAAAGAAATCTCGGACTTACGGCAAAGCAAAAGCTGTTTCTTCAGTTCGCCATTGCAATAGCATATCTTGTTACCCTTGCTATTCTTGGAACCTCAACAAATATATTTGTGCCGTATGTTGGAGAATTTGATTTAGGCTTCTTCTACTGGATAATATCGGCAATTGTAATTGTGGGAATAGTAAACGCCGTAAATTTGTCGGACGGTATTGACGGCCTTGCCGGCTCGATGAGCTTTTTCTCGGCTCTTTCGTTTATGCTGTTGGCGTCCGTGCTCAGGGCATATTCCTCGGGCATAATGGCTTCGGCGCTTGCCGGCGGATGTCTTGGCTTTTTGCTTTGGAACTTCTACCCCGCAAAGGTTTTTATGGGCGACACCGGCTCGCTGTTCCTCGGCGGATATTTATGCGCGCTTGCGTATGCGATGAATATGCCCGTAATACTTATTGTTGTCGCTCTGCCATATATAATTGAAATGCTTTCCGTTGTTTTACAGGTTCTTTATTTCAAGCTGACTCACGGCAAAAGACTGTTTAAGATGAGCCCTCTGCATCATCATTTTGAGATGTCAGGCTGGTCAGAGGTAAAAATCGTTGTAGTATTCAGCGTCGTAACAGGACTTTGCGGACTGTTTGCCGTGCTGCTTACATGGTTCGGAATAATAAAGCTTGGCTGATTTAATTATCCAATATCTTATACGGTGGTGTAAAAATGGATTTATTGCGCTCCGGTGTAAAACGGAGAAAAAAACAAATTGATAGGCAGCGCAGAGACGTAATGTCATCGGATATTATGTCGGACGGCTTTGCCGTTCCGATTCAGGATGTTACAAAGCGCCGCCTTGCGGACAAAAGACCGAAGAGTAATCATAAAAAGGGGAAGATAAGCAAATTCAGGGTCGGCGCCGGAGTTGATATGCCCTTCCTTATCCTTATACTTGTTTTGCTCGTATGCGGAGTAATTATGATGTTTTCGGCAAGCTACCCGATAGCCTTTTACGGCCAGGGCAACAGCTATTATTATCTTATACGTCAAGGCGGCTATGCTCTGCTTGGCATTGCTATAATGTTTGTCGTTTCGTTTTTTAATTACGAGTATTTTAAAAAGCTTTCATTAATAATACTTGGCGTCGGCTTTGCTTCGCTTATTGCCGTGTTCTTTTTTCCGTCCGATATTCACAGATGGATTGATTTCGGATTTTTCAATATTCAGGCGTCGGAAATTATGAAGTTTGCAATCATACTGTTTCTCGCGCACTGGGGAGCGTATCAGCATAAAAAGGTAAACACGTTTAAATACGGAGCGCTTCCGCCGCTTATAATATTTGTTTTAACGGCGGTGCTGCTTTACTTTGAGCCTCACTATTCCGGCATTGTTATTATCGCAATACTAACCTCGCTTATGGTCATTCTCTACGGCGGCAAAATCAGATGGTTTGTAATAATAGGCTCGCTGCTTGCGGCTGTTGTTATTTTTCTTGCGATAACAGGAAAGCTTGGCTACGCTATGGAGCGTTTGGACGGCTGGGGAAAGGCTCTTGAATATGTCGACGACCAAATGTGGGATCAGACGTTCCAGACGAGGAACTCGCTGTACGCCATAGGCTCCGGCGGACTTATGGGCTTGGGGCTCGGGCAATCAAGGCAAAAATATCTGTATCTGCCTGAACCTCAAAATGATTTTGTTTTTGCAATAGTCGTTGAGGAGCTTGGACTTATCGGAGCGGTTATTGTGCTTATCCTTTTTGCTCTTCTTATCTGGAGAGGCTTTGTGATAGCAATGAAGGCGAGAGACCGCTTTGGAACGCTTCTTGCCGCCGGTCTTACGGCTCAGATAGGCATTCAGGTTGTACTTAATATTTTCGTTATAACCGACTGGCTGCCAAACACGGGCATAAGCCTTCCGTTTTTCAGCTACGGCGGTTCGTCGCTTATAATGATACTGATACAAATGGGAATAATACTTTCAATTTCAAGAACTGCGAATATGAATAAAGTCTGACGGTTATTATAAGGAGAAACGGTTATGCGTGTGATTTTTGCAGGAGGCGGCACGGCTGGTCATATTAACCCCGCACTTGCCATTGCCGGCTATATAAAGGATAAAGAGCCAAACAGCGAGCTTTTGTATATAGGAGCTCAGGGGGGTATGGAGGAAAGACTTGTGCCGCAATCAGGCATAAATTTAAAGACGATTAAAATATCCGGCTTTAAAAGAAGCTTTTCTCCGCAGGCTATAAAGGAAAACATAATTACAGTAAAAAGAGCAGTCACGGCTACCGCCGAGGCTAAAAAAATAATTCGTGAGTTTAATCCCGATATATGTATAGGCACGGGCGGATATGTAAGCGGCCCCGTGATACGGGCTGCCGTTAAGCTGAAAATTCCGGCAGTCATTCACGAGCAGAACGCCTTTCCCGGAGTGACAACAAAAATGCTTTCAAAGGACGTTCAAAGGGTAATGCTTGCAAATCCTTACGCCAAAAAGTATCTTAACGATAACTGCCATTTTGTAACAACGGGCAATCCCGTAAGAGGCGAAATCATAACGGCGGCGAAGGAAAGCTCAAGAAAAGCTCTCGGACTTGACGACAGACCGGTTATACTTTCATTTGGCGGAAGCCTTGGCGCAAGAAAGATAAACGAGGGCGTTGCCGAGCTTATTGCAAGAAGCGGCAAGGACGGAAAATACCAGATAATACACGCATACGGTCAATACGGAAAATGGTTCCCTGATTTGCTGAGAGAAAAGGGCATTGAGCCTGACAGCTGTAACAATCTTGACATAAGGGAATATATAAACAATATGCCGGTTTGTCTTGCCGCAGCCGACCTTGTTATTTGCCGTGCCGGAGCTATAACGCTAAGCGAGCTTCAGGTTCAGGGCAAGCCTGCAATACTCATACCGTCTCCGAATGTTGCCGAAAATCACCAGTACCACAACGCGATGTCGATGGCTGAGGCAAAGGCAGCGTTTGTTATTGAAGAAAGCGAGCTTACCGGCGAAAAGGTAATAGAGCTTGCCGACAATATCCTTGGCGATGAGAATATTTTAAGAGAGTATTCTCAAAACGCCGGAAAAATGGCTATCGTTGACGCTAACGACAGGATATATTCTGTTATAAGAACAGTGATCAAAGGCGTTGCAAAATAATATCAGGGAGGGCGAAAGCCCTCCGTGTGCTTTCACAAAGCACAGCCCTTTTTCATAATATATTAAAGATTATGCGTTATCGTTTTTCTTTTATATATTAGAATAAGGGGTGTTCTCTGTGTCAAAGCTGATAATAGAGGGTCGCAGAAGATTAAGCGGAAAGGTTGAAGTGCAGGGTGCCAAAAACAGCGCATTGCCGATTTTGGCCGCAACTCTTTTAACAGGGGACAGCAGCGTTATACATAATTGTCCCGACCTTACCGACGTAAAAAGCACGCTTAATATTTTGCGATATATGGGCTGCTATGTAAAGCAGGACGTAAACACCGTTTTTGTCGACAGCAGGGAAGCGGATAAATGCGATATTCCAGACGAGCTTATGCACGCCATGCGCTCATCTATAATATTTCTCGGGCCGCTGATTGCAAGATTCGGCTGCGCAAAGCTGACATATCCCGGCGGCTGTGAGCTCGGCCCGAGGCCTATCGACCTTCACCTTATGGCTCTCAGGCTTTTGGGTGTGGAAATTTCGGAGCAGCACGGAGTTATAGAGTGTTCGGCTCCGCACGGACTGCACGGGGCGAAAATTGCCTTGTCGTTTCCAAGCGTAGGCGCAACCGAGAATATAATGCTTGCCGCCTGTGTTGCCGACGGTACAACTATAATTACAAATGCCGCAAGAGAGCCGGAGATCTGCGATCTTGCCGATTGTCTTAATTCCTTCGGCGCGAGGATCTCAGGCGCAGGCGAGGGTACCGTTATAATCGACGGGGTCGAGTCGCTTCGCGGAACGATGCACACTATTATTCCTGACAGAATAGCCGCCGCAACCTATATGGCCGCGGCTGCCGCAACCGGCGGCAGTGTGATTGTAGACAGGATAATACCGTCGCATTTAAACAGTATAATTCCTATTTTTGAGGAAAGCGGATGTACCGTAACACAAAAGGGAAATTCAATTTTATTAGACGCTCCAAGCCGACTTGACGCGGTAAATTTTATAAGGACAATGCCGTTTCCGGGCTTCCCCACGGACGCTCAGCCGCCGATAATGGCTATGCTTTCAACGGCAAAGGGCACGGGGATATTTGTTGAAAATATATTTGAAAACAGATATAAGCACGTTTGCGGACTTGAAAGAATGGGAGCGAGGATACACCTTGAGGGCAAGGTGGCTGTTGTAGAGGGAGTTCCCGAGCTTTACGGAGCAAGGGTCGCGGCAACTGATTTAAGAGGCGGGGCGGCGCTTGTTGTCGCAGGGCTATGCGCACACGGTATAACGGAAATTTCCGATGTTAATTTTATAGAGAGAGGCTATGAAAATATAGAGCTTGCGCTGACCGAGATCGGCGCGTCAATAAAGAGATTGTAGGAAGTTAAAATGAGTAAAAAGAAAATGAATGAAGAGCAAAAAAGAAGAAGAGAAAATATGGACGAATACGGCGACAAAGCGCGGCGTAATCCTCATGGGGCGCGCCGCAGAGCAAGACCCGATGATAAAATGCCGAATAAAAAGGGCGCTTATCAGGAAAAGCAAAAGAGCCGCAAAAAAAAGCCGCTGTCAAGCAAGGAAAAGCAGCTTATAAGAGAGAGAGAGTACGGCGACGAGTTTTACACAGACGAGCTCGAGCTTAAACGAAGAAAGGCTAAACAGCGTCATCAGTCGAAAGAGATAGATGAAATTGATTTTAACAGAAAGCCGATGTCGCACCGCAGCAGAAAAATTAAAAACGCAGGCATTGCGGCTGCTATAGTTTCGGTATTTCTTGTAATAGGAATAGTCCTTTCGCTTACGGTGTTTTTCCGCAGTGAAAAATTCACGGTTGAGGGAGCTTCGCATTATTCCGACCGCGACATTATAGACGCAAGCGGAATGACGCTTGGGGAAAATCTTTTTCTGAGCGATAAAAGCGCCGGTGAGGAGAACATAGAGAGCAAGCTGCCGTATGTTGAGGAAGCAAAAATATCAATAAAGATTCCCGACACGATGCACATAACGATAACGGAGAGCAAGCCCGCGTTTCTTATTGAAAACGGCGGAGAATACATAGTTGCGAGCAGAACGGGAAAGGTGCTTGAAAGGGTAAAGGATTCTCCAGATAAATTTGACGTTCCGCTTGTTGTCGGCTGTACCGTAAAGAGCGCGAGCGTAGGCAAGGAGATTAAATTCGGCGAATCGGGAATGCTCTCTATAATGAGAAGCGTTATTGACGGACTTGCCGAAAATGAATTTTCAGGGATAAAGGAAATAAACGTAAAGAATACGGCTAACATAGTTTTAAATTATTCAAACAGGATAAAGATAGTCCTCGGAATACCGGAGGATGTAAGCTATAAACTGAAAACGGCTAAAATAATTATAAGCCAGAAGCTGCTTGAAACGGACAGGGGACAGCTTGATGTTTCCGGCTGTAAGGATAAAAACAGAGCGTCTTATTTTAAGCCTGATCCAAATATGTATTTAGATAAAATCAAAGAAACTCAGCCTGTAACCGAAGCGCCAACGCAGAGCACACAGCCTGACGACACCGAGCCGATTGATACCGAGGCGCCCGAAGATGACGCTGCGCAGGATAGCACCGACGGCTATTCAGATGCCGATGAGTCATACGACGATTCATATGATGATTCGTATGATGATGATTCTTTCGATGATTATTCGGGCGGAGTGCCTATGTATTCATATCCCACCGATGCGGACGGAAATATAATATACGACGGCTCTCAGGACGATTACAGCGATGATTCTGATGATTCTTATGATGAGAATTATACATTCACCCCTGAGGACGAAATGTAACTTTCTGTATATGATAGGCACTAAAGCATATGCGAGTGATTGTGCAATGCGCACTTATGTGGTGTGTGTTTTTATTCCAATAACTGCATATAAATGCCGAACACAACGAATTTTATTTGCATAAAATAAATGAAAAAGTCACAAATTCGAGCTTTTGTGTTAGATAAAAGCGAAAAACAGAAAAAAATCTGTAAAACAGTATTGAAATTTTCACTGTTATGTGTTAAATTTATAAGGTAGCAGTATAATAGTTTTGACTATGCGCAATTTTAAGGTGTATAAAAAATGAATGTCGTATATGCGACACATAGGAGGAAGATTAAATGGCGTTTGAGATTGAAAAGGAGTTTGGCAACGATATTCCTGTTATAAAGGTAATCGGTGTCGGCGGCGGCGGCGGCAACGCGGTAAACCGCATGGTAAAAATGGGAGTTCAATGCGTAGAATTTGTTGCGATAAATACCGATGATCACGTTCTTCAGTTCTCCAGTGCCGGCACTAAAATTAAAATCGGCGAAAAAATAACTCACGGCAAGGGCGCAGGCTCTAAGCCTGAGGTTGGCAGACAGGCTGCCGAGGAAAACAGAGAAGAAATAGAAGCTGTCCTTAAGGATACAGATATGGTATTTATAACGGCAGGAATGGGCGGCGGTACAGGCACGGGAGCCGCTCCGATAGTTGCCGAGATTGCAAAGTCGATGGGCGTTTTGACAACCGCGATAGTTACAAAGCCATTTGCTTTTGAGGGCAAAAAGAGAATGGAGCAGGCAGAGGCAGGCATTGCGGCTCTTAGAGAAAATGTTGATTCACTCATTGTTGTGCCGAACGAAAGACTTAAATATGCAAGCGAACAGAGAATAACTCTTAAAAATGCTTTTGAGCTTGCCGACGACGTTCTCCGTCAGGGCGTTCAGAGCATATCAGACCTTATTCTTATCCCCGGTCTTGTAAACCTTGACTTCGCGGACGTGACCGCGATTATGAACGACGCCGGCTACGCTCATATGGGCATTGGCTATGCGACAGGCAAGGACAAGGCTGAGGAGGCTGCAAGAATGGCTATTACAAGCCCGCTTCTTGAAACATCAATCAGCGGTGCTAAGGGTGTTATCGTTAATATCACCGCCTCTCCGGAAATTGGTCTTGATGAAATTGACACTGCTTCCGCAATGATTACAGAGCAGGCTGATCCTGACGCTAACATTATCTGGGGTGCGGTATTTGACGACAATATGGAGGACGAGATGAGCGTTACCGTAATTGCAACGGGCTTTGCCTCCGGCAGTGAGCAGTCAATGCGTGATCCGAGAAGCAGAGCGAGAGCTTCAAGAAGCGACGCATTCAGAGCAACAGCTCCGGCTAAGGACGCTCAGAAAAAGCCGGCTGCCGATGTAGCTGACGACGATGACTCGTATTACGACATTATGTCTATATTCAACCGCAAATAATAATTTATGAATAGCAAAGAGGCTGTCGAAGGACAGCCTCTTTTTTATGGAGTAATGAAATGGAGAAAACAGATTTATTAAAAGCACTTTTTATTGAAATGACAAATTACTTTAAGGGCGATTCAAAAAGGATATTTCATCTTATAAAGGTTCACGCCGCAGCCGCGTTTATTGCCTCACAGCAAAGTCTTAGCGAGGATGAAGCGTTTATTACCGAGGCGGCGGCTTATATACACGATATAGGTATTAAGCCTGCCGAGGAAAAATACGGAAGCTGCACGGGCAAACAGCAGGAGCTTGAGGGTGCGCCTGCGGCTGAAAAAATGCTTTCTCGGCTCGGCTTTTGCTCTAAGGATACCGAACGGATAAAATATCTTGTTGCGCATCATCATACATATGATTCAATCGACGGCATTGATTATCAAATACTCGTTGAATCCGACCTTATTGTAAATATGCAGTAGGATTGCGCAGGCTCACAGGCAATAAGGCGCTGTCTTGAAAAACGCTTTAAAACAGCCGCCGGAATTATGCTTTGCAAAAATATTTTTGCGGTATGACGAGAATAAAAACAGTCTACGCTCTGTCGATAACGATAAGAGGAACATATATTTCATCGTCCGTATAGCCGGCGTGGTGCGATAAATATGCCGAAGAAGGGGACGCGATTATACATTTGTCGGAGCTTTCCGCTATTGCTATATAATCGCCAAGAGCGGCGCTAAAAAGCGGATTCGGCTCGCCGTCGCCAAACAGGCGGCTTTTTTCGACCTCGCTTTTAGTGTAAAGAGTAAAATCTCTGCCGAAAAGCTCGTCAAATTTTTCCTCGAATTTCTCAGAAAGACCGTCCTTTACTTTAAATGAAACTGCCCGCGGCTCGATTGAAGTCGTCCGCTCAAGCATATTTAAAATTTCGGGATAGTCGATCAGCAGGTAGTTTTTTACGTTTATATGACCGTGGTCGGCAACAACTATAAAAACCGTGTTTTCTATACGGCTGCAAAACTCCTCAAGCTTTTTATTCCGTTCCTTAATTAGCCGAGCAGCTTCTGGACTGTCCGAACGCTTAACGTGCATTGTTTTATCCGGCTCGTCATCGTATGCGTAGATGTATTTTTTTCCGGGCTTTTTTAATTCGCATTCGATTTTGCCGAGCATATCGTCAAGACCGCTGTAGCTGTTCTCGCCAAACGGCATAATTTCAGTGCCGGTATATTTTCCGCTTTCGTTAATTTCGTCGGTGATCGTTTTTGTTATCAGCATATTGCGAACGCCGAGAAAATCCTCGCATACGCTTTTCTTGCCCTTTTCACGGTTGAGGAAAAGCGTTATTGTTTTGTCAATAGGCTCAATATACATATCCCAGCCGAGCCAACCGTGTTCGATTGGATTTGTTCCGGTTCTGACGGAGGTCGTCGCGGCCGTTGTGGTCGCAGGAAAAACGGTTGTTATATCCTTTAATTTGTTGCGGCGGAAAAAGTCGCCCGGCTCAAGCGTTCTGTCAAGAATTTTTGAGCCCAAGCCGTCAAAAAGAAGCACCACAACATTTTCAGGCTCTTTGCTTTCGAGCAGCTCGTCTATATATTTAAGCGTTTTGTGCTTGTAGGGAAGTTCAAAATATTTTCTTACGGAGCAGGCAAGGTTCGTCAGACATTCGTCGTAATTGTTTTTTACATTCATATTTTTACCTCGTTTTTATATCGTCTGAATTGAAGCAAAGCCGCTTTCGTTAAATCGCTAAATCGCTCGATTGGTTGTTTTCAAGTGTTACGGCTGAGCTTGCTTCTGTCGGCTGTTCTTCCGGTTCTTCAGTCGGCGCTTCGGTCGGTGGTTCTGTGGGTTCTTCAGTCGGCGCTTCGGTTGGCGGTTCTGTGGGCGCTTCGGTCGGCGCCTCCGTGGGCGGCTCTGTGCTTACATATTCGGGCTCGGTTATGTATTCCTCTGTCTGAGCCTCTGTTTCGGTTACCGCCTCAGATTGCTGTTGTGTTTCCGTTGGCGTATCCGTCTGCGATGTCGCCGTTTTATTATTGTTTCCCATAAATACGAAGAAAACGATAACAGCCGCAATTACGATTACTACAGCGGTTACTATTCCTATTATAAGCGGAGTGTTGCTTTTGCCGCTTTTATTATCGCCTGAATTTATATTTCTGCGGTCAGCCGGCTGAAATTCGCCTTCTATAGGCGAATCATAGTCGTCGTTATATCTTGTAACGTCATATCCGCAGTAGGGGCATACACGTTGATTGCGCTCAAGCGGCTGGTTGCAGTTGGGGCATACTTTTTTGATGTACGGCTTGTCGCCGATGCTCTGTGATTTTTCGTCAAAATCGTCCCTTGCAGCGCCATATCCGACGCGTTCGGTGCTTGCGCCGCTGTGCGAATGACTGTATATGTTATTGTCGTCCCTTTGCGGTTCGCCGATATTTTTAAATACAGAATAATCCTCGGTGTTTTCACTGCCGCTGTTAAAGCCGTCGTTATATTCGTTTTTTGGTTCTGAAAGACGTGAGCCGCAGTTTGAACAGAACAGCTCGCCCTCTCTCACCTGAGAGCCGCATCTGCTGCAAAATCTCATATTATCAATCCTTTCGTTTCTCTGCGCTGAAAACAGCAAAGAAGCCGTTACTGCTTGAATTTTATCAATACATTAACTATACACTTAATCTCATATAATGTCAAACGGGTTAAACTGCCGAGCGGCTCTTGACAAGCGCGGCATATGCGATTATAATATTAATAATTGAAATATAGTTGCGGATGTAGCTCATCCGGTAGAGCGCCACCTTGCCAAGGTGGAGGTAGCGAGTTCGAGCCTCGTCATCCGCTCCATAAAAACCTTGTCGGCAGACAAGGTTTTTTCAATAGCGCTGTTTGATTATAAATTAATGTGTTGTGCGGTTAATGGGAGGGGTTAAAATGCCGGCAGATTTACATTGTCATACAAGGCTGTCTGACGGCAGCGTTGAGGTCGAGGAGCTTATCGAGCTTGCGCGCGGAAGCGGACTTGACGCTGTGGCTATTACCGACCATGATACGTTCGACGGCGTTGAAAGGGCGCAAATCCGAGGAAGCGCTGTTGGAGTTGAGGTGATTTCGGGAGCCGAAATATCCTGCTTTGACAACAACAGACACAGACTTGTGCATTTGCTCTGCTATTATTGCGACAAACGCTCTGAATTTGACGATGTTTTTTCATCAATTGCCGAAAGCAGACGGTCGCAGGGGGAGGAGGCGCTTGAAAAAATAATGCGCCTTTATCCCATAACAAAAGAAATGGTGAATAAAAGAAGCCTCGGAAGCACGACCCTTTTTAAACAGCATATAATGCAGACTCTGCTTGATTGCGGATATACTGACAAAATTTACGGTGATTTGTATTATAAGCTTTTTAACAAGAAGGACGGAATAGCCGCGACCCATATAGAATATCCCGATGTATTTGAAATTCTTGAAAGAATACAGCAGTCGGGCGGAATAGCGGTTTTGGCGCACCCCTCGGTTTACTCCTCGCTGGAGCTTTTGCCGGAGCTTGCCGAAAGAGGCCTTGACGGAGTTGAGTTCAGCTTTCCTCGGCGGCAGGAGGGTGAGGATAAAATATTATCCGAAATTGCCGAGAAATACAAGCTTATAAAAACCGGCGGAACCGATTTTCACGGCGGAAGCACAAGCAGGGTTTACCCGATAGGAACCTGCACAACTGAAGAATCACAGCTTTTAAGGCTTAAAGAGCTTAAATATAAAAGGAGGACATAATTATGAAATTTGAATATACGCCAAAGGGTGTGTGCTCACAAAGCATTGTTCTTGATATGGACGGCAAAAAAATTAAGAACATAAAGTTTTACGGCGGATGCAACGGCAATCTTAAAGGAATAGCCGCGATGTCGATAGGAATGAATGCAGACGACGTTATAAAGAGAATAGAGGGCATAACCTGCGGAATGAAAAATACCTCTTGCCCTGACCAGCTTGCAAAGGCGCTCAGAGCTTATCTTGAGGAGCAATGACGGCGTAAAAGCCCATTGCCTTGCGGCAACGGGCTTTTATCTTATCAATATAATTAATGCTTTTAAAGCAAAATAAATTTACCTGCTTATAGTTTTATGCCGTTAAAGGCTTATTATCCCAAGGTGCTCAAGAAGGATTTTTACGCCTATCAATATAAGAATTACCCCTCCGGCAATTTCGGCTCCTGTTTTAAAGCGGGCCCCGAAAATACTGCCTATCTTTACTCCGGCGGCGGAGAATAAAAAGGTGGTAATTCCGATAATGGCGCAGGCGTAAAATATATTTACATTGAGAAACGCAAAGGTTATTCCGACTGCCAGCGCGTCTATGCTTGTCGCTATTGAAAGCAGCAGCATATTTTTTATATCCATTGAAGCGCCTGCGTTCTCGTCCTTTTCGCAAAGCGCCTCTTTTATCATTCTTGCGCCGAGCAGAAAAAGCAGGGCAAAGGCTATCCAATGGTCGAACGATGTTATGTAATTCTTAAACCAATAGCCGCAGAAGAAGCCGATTGCAGGCATTAGCGCCTGAAAACCGCCGAACCATACGCCTGCCTTTAAGGCGTCGCCGGCCTTTATGCTTTTAACGGCGAGTCCCTTGCATATTGAAACGGCGAATGCGTCCATTGATAAGCCGGTTGCAATCAACAGCAGTTCAAAAATACCCAAAAAGAATATCATCCTCTCTTAAAGCCGCAGCGCCGCTTGCATGAGCGTGCGGCGATTACAGCCGTTGCATTAAGCTATTTGCCGTATGCGAACGTGTAATATTAATGAGCGAATACTATTCTAATTAATTTGTTGTATTTTGTCAATCAGCCTTAAAATTTGTGTAAATATGTAATTGCCGGAGTTTAAAATCCGGCGCTTAAAATATGAATTAAAATATATATAACAAGAACATACGGAGGTATAAAAATGAAGTTTAAAGCTTTAATGTTTTCTATCCTTGCTCTGTTTTCTTCCTTTGCGGCTGCCGTATCTGCTTCCGCCGCAGGAGGGTTAGTGCAATCGGGCGATGAAACGAATGTGCTGCTGATAGTCGGCATACTTGCCGCGTCCGCAATCGTTGTAGCCATTGTTGTAATTCTTGGCAAGAAAAAATAGATTCTTTTGCAGCGTTGACCGCAGGCAGACTATGACCGCAGCGTTACCGACTTGCGCCGGTAACGCTGCTGCTTTAATATTTATTTATTATGCAAGGGGGCAAGCCCCTTGCAACCCCAAAGTCTGCCAAAGATTGCAAGCGAATTATAGTGTTTTATTGCTAATAAAAAATGATTTTAAGAAAATAAAAATCAAAAAAGTTTTTTATTAAAGAAACCTGCCCGGCACGAGGGCAAAGTGAAATTATAAATCTTATTTTTCAAAGCAAAAACACTTTGTTTTATATTTCTATGACCGCAGGCAGACCGGCTTGCGCCGATAACGCCGCTGCTTTTAAGTTGGATTTTAAACGGGGGAGCTGTCGCTCCCCCGTAACCCCACTTTCTCCTGCAAAAATAAACACTTAAGCAGCAGTCCCGCTGCGCAGCGGCGCTGACTGCGGTTCAAGGCAACATAGGCAAAAATACTTTTTGAGAAACTTTAACGGCTGACAAAATCAATTGTCAGCCGTTTTTATGCCTTTATCTGTTACTTTTTTCAGGCGGTCGAGTTTTTTATCCTCGCAAGAGCGCCCTTTTCAATGCGGCTGACCTGAGCCTGCGATATTCCTATTTCGGAGGCGACCTCCATCTGAGTTTTTCCCTTGAAAAATCTTAAACCTATTATTGTTTTTTCTCTCTCGGACAAATCGTTGAGCGCCTGCTTTATAGAGATTTCGTCAAGCCAGTTGTTGTCGTCGTTGTTGTCGCCGATTTGATCCATAACGCATATGGTGTCGCTGCCGTCCGAGAATACCGGCTCATAAAGCGATACCGGCTCAACAACGGCTTCAAGCGCAAGCACGACGTTTTCCTTGCTTGTGTCAAGCTCCTTTGCTATCTCCTCGACAGTAGGCTCTCTGTTGTTTTTGTTTGTAAGCTGTTCCTTAACCTGCATTGCCCTGTATGCAGTGTCACGAATGCTTCGGCTGACCCTAATAAAATTGTGATCTCTCAAATAGCGCCTGACCTCGCCTATTATCATGGGTACTGCATATGTGCTGAATCTTACATCAAGCTCGCAGTTAAAATTGTCGATAGCCTTTATAAGACCAATGCAGCCGACCTGAAATAAATCGTCAAGATTTTCCCCGCGGTTTGTAAAGCGCTGAATTACGCTGAGGACAAGGCGCAGGTTACCGTTTATCATTTCCTCCCTTGCCTTTGCGCGTTCGGACTTTGAGCCGCTGCTTATGATTTTGAGCAGCGCTCTCTTTTCGTCCTCTTTAAGAACCTTGATTTTGCTTGTGTTTACGCCGCATATTTCAACCTTTTTGTACTGCACAAAAATCCCCCTTTAAGGCTTGTACTAAAAGTATTGCCTTAAAAAGGGGGTTAATTCATTTATTCATTTTTTATTTGCTCAAATTTATTTTTTTGCTTCAATGCTTTTACCGTAGCCTTCGAGGGTTGTGATTTTTTCAAGCCGTCTTTTCATCTGCCTTGTTCTTGTTCCGATAAGCTTTTCAATGTCGTCGTCGGCTCTGCGAATTTTATCCTGAGCGTCGGAAAGCGCTTTTGCGAATGTGTTAAACTCGTTTCTTACCTCCTCAAGAATTTTCCAAACCTCGGTGCTCTGCTTTTGCACGGCAAGCGTTCTAAAGCCCATTTGCAGGCTGTTTAAAAGCGCCGCCATTGTGCTCGGCCCCGAAATATTGACCCTGTATTTGCTTTGAAGCTCCTCTACAAGCCCGATGTTTACGACCTCGGCGTAAAGCCCCTCAAAGGGGAGAAACATAATCGCAAAATCGGTCGTGTTGGGCGGGTCTATGTATTTTGAGCTAATGTCCTTAGCCTCCTGCATAAGCGTGGTTCTAAGCTGCTTTCTTGCCGCTTCAACAGACGTTCGGTCGCCGCTGTCATAGGCGTCGCAAAGCGCTGCGTATGTGTCGCCGGGGAACTTTGAGTCTATCGGCAGATATATAAAGCCGTCGCTGTCAGCCGGCAGCTTTACGGCAAATTCAACTCTGTTTGAGCTGCCGCTCTTTGTCGCGACGTTTTCATCAAACTGTTCAGCCGACAGCACCTCTCTCAAAATTGCGCCAAGCTGAATTTCGCCAATAATGCCTCGGCTTTTTACGTTTGAGAGAACCTTTTTTAAATCGCCTACTCCGCTTGCAAGATTTTGCATTTCGCCCAGTCCCTTGTAAACCTCCTCAAGCCTTGTGCTTACAAGCTCAAACGAATGTGAAATTCGTTCCTCAAGGGTTTTTTGCAGCTTTTCGTCAACTGTTTTTCTCATGCTTTCAAGAGCGGCTGAATTTTCCTTTTGAATATTATTAAGCCTTGTTTCAACCGTCTTCCTTATGTTTTCAAGCTTTTGCTCGTTTTCAAGCGAAAAGCTTTTAAGTCTTTCCTCAATCGCCGCGTTTCCGTTTTGCTGTGTTTGTGAAAGTATTTTTCCCATATTGGCTATGCTTCCCTGAACAATATTTGAAAGCTCGTTTCTAAGCTCGCTGTTGCTTTTTGATATAGCGTCTATTTTACCCTCAAGCTTTGACTCAAAGGCATTGCTTGAGCCGCTGTATTTTTTCAAACACAGAAAAAGCGCAGCGCCAAGAATCAATATAGAAACTATTGAAGCAATCGCGAAAATAATTTCAAAAGACATATAATCACCTCGTTCTTGTTTAAAATTTTACGCTTTATTTATATTTCGGTCAATAAGAGAATCGGCATATCAATTATTTATACGGCAGATGTTTCAAAAAAGAAACTGCTTGCATCTTTATACAAAAAAGGGTCGAGGCGAAGTGCAGCCGCTTCGCCTCGATGTGATAATGTAAAGTAACTTGTAAGCTTTTTATGGCCCATACATATCAATATATGTTTTGCCGTTTTTCTTTAATAAGTAGGTTGTGTCAATATAGATTTGCGATTCGTTAGCCCCTCCGTAATTCTCATCACCGTTGAACATATCTATATTTAACGGCTGAGTGATTACTTTCTCGTCGTCGGTGTATAGCTGTAATATGCTTGGAGTATAAATTTTATTTGCGTCGTTTTTATCTCTAAGCAACGGGATTTTCATGTAGCTGATGTCGCTGTTGTATATGTTGTATTTAATGCTGTCATCATTCAAAGCTTTCAGTTTGTCCTCTATATTTGCATATTTCTCAAAATCAGAGAATTTCTCATCGTAATAATAGAGGTTTCCGCTTTTGTCTGAATATACTACCCTACAGTAGAGCTTATCTTTTCTGTATGCGTCCACCAACGGCTTTGAGGTTTCGTCCGTATATATAAAATCGTCGTCCTCGTAATCCGCATCGTCCTCATCTTCTTCCAAATCGGTTGAATCGTCGTAAATGTACTCATCATCGGCATAAATAATATTATTATCAAGATAATATGTTATTGAGGTAAAATTAATATATTTGTAATTCATATAGGAGTTCTGATTTGATGTTAAATTAACGGTATTATCTTTAAGATTAACATTGCTTATATTTTCGGGAAGCTCAAAATACTCATAATGTTTATTCGACAGGGAGGATATGTCTTGACCTAAAGAAGCGGCGTATCCGTACTGCTCAAGCATCTTGATAGTATTATTAAAGCCCTTCGGGATAAACGCGGAAATGCTGTGCTTGGCTTCTGAGTCCTTGTCGCAGTAATTAATGTTAATATCTATTGCGTCTGCGGTGTATTCATATTTTTTAACCGAATTAAAATCGCTTAAGAAGGCAGAAATAAACTCGTCCTTTATTTTTTGCTTGTCGATATTTATTTTTGAAACGCCATTTAGGACTGCTGAGGTTATTTCAATTTTCTTTTCGGACAAAAGGTTTTGAAGCTGTGCTAAATTGTTTTTGGTAGAATGCTCTTTGAGCGTCAATAGTTTACTCATTAAGTAAGAGCAGTTTTTTACGTCGGAGTAATTGTAGTTTCTTTCAACCTTGGAGCCGTTTTTAAGCTCATAATTTATGACTATTCTTCCGACATCGCGAGTCATATCATCGCTGTATGACACACTCATTGAGCTGTCGGCTATAGTATAAATATGATAAGGCGGAGTCTTGCTTTTTGAAATACTGTCGATTATTTCTCTGTGTATATCCGTTATAGAGCCTATATCCTCTTTACTTAACGCGCTGATAGGGTGTCCGTAAAATTCAATGTCAAAGCTGTTGCCGAGAAAAGCGGAAAATATTTCAAAGCCCAATGATCCGAATCCGTAGCTGTATCCGCTTTCGTTGTCGAAAAATGTCAAATTTGCGCTTTTTATCTCGTCGTCGGAGGGAACATATTTGTCCATGCCAAAGCATCCGAAGGCTAAGGTGGTGTAAATTCCCGAGATAAATACGGCAACAAGCACATAGCAAATCAAAGATTTTAAAAATCCAGTAAAGCCCTTGTTGTATATCACCGTTACGACAATATGAGCGAAAAACGCCGTTATTATAAACGCGATAATAAATATCGCAAAGACTAACCACGGCGACGTTACGGCGGCGCTGCCGTTTTCGTTGTAGGGCGACGTTGCGAGCACGCTGCAAATTAAAGCGACAAACATACCGCACGCCGCCGTGACGATAAGGCTTATAATAACGCCGGGAGCCTTGTATGCAAACGAATTTTGCGCAGCCTCGGTTTTTCTTTTTTTCGTGAAGAAAAAGCACATTACAAGCGAGCATATGATAAGCGCAATGTTTGCCGCGCTCGAGAATAAATTAGGCATATAGGAGTGGTTTATAGTGTTAAAAAACATTTCAACGATGTTTTCGTAGGGGGAAATAAGAGGCGCGAGGAAATTGGAGAAAAACTTGCTTCCCCAAAACTGAATATTTACGCCGGGGATAATAGATGAGCTGAAGAACGAAAGCAGATTAAATGCCATAGGATAGGCAAGGTTTATAAAAATCGTACATAAAACAGCGTTTGCCGTTGTTCCGCTGCACACCGCGATAAACGAAGTGAACGAATAAGAGGCGGTAATTGCGAAGAGCATTATTATAACGATGTTTGTTATAAAGGTCGGCGAATAAAAGGAATTTATCACACATGGCAGGGAGAGAAGAATGGAGATTAATCCGTTTATCAGATAGGGGACGATCAGAATTGCAAGACCTGCAAGATAGCGTGAGAAAAAGAGCTTTCTCCTTGTTATAGGCATAGCGCCGAAAATATCTGCTTTGCGCTTGTTGTGCATATAGTCTAACAGCATAACCGGCACTATAATGCTCATAACCATAGCGACCGTAGTGGTAACAATTGCGAAGGTTGCCGGAATTACGGGGCTGTTCATTGTGCCTACCGACATATTAGTAAGAAGCGAGATTACCGGACATGAAAAAATAAGCAGAGATGAATATATGATAGCTAAAGCCTTGTGTTTTTTAATGGTCCAAATGAAAACCGATAAAAAGGAATTTTTGTATTTCAGATTATTCGATGATGTTGCTGACGTCATAGCCTGCTCCCTCCATTTCATAAATAAAAATCTCTTCAAGTGTAAGAGGAAGCGCTTCTATAAATACAGGATTGAGCGAGCGCATACGCTCAAGAATTTCGTCCTGACTTCCTCTTATTATCAGCTTATAAAGCTGACCGCGCATACTTGAGCTTAAAATTTCAAACTGCTCCATATCCTGAACCGTCGGCGGAGCTGAAAAAGCTGCCTGAATTTTACTGATGCTCATTTTTGCATAGTCAAGCTCGCTTGCATAGATAATCTTGCCGTGATGCAGCAGAGCGATATGGTCGCAGAAATCTTCAAGCTCTCTCAGATTGTGAGAAGCGATTATAACGCTCATACCCTCTGTAACATCGTCAATAATAAGCTTTTTTACAAGCATTCTCACCACGGGGTCAAGACCGTCGAATATTTCGTCAAGCAAAAGGTATTTCGGGCGGCAGCTAAGCGCGAGTATAAGCGCCGCCTGACGCTGCATACCCTTTGACATATTGACGATTCTCGCCTTTGTGTTGATTGGGAACATAGAGCAAAGCTTTTGAAATTTTTGCTCGTCCCAGCTTTTATACAGGCTCCTGTAAAGATCTGCTGTATTTTTAATTGTTGAATCATTATAAAAGTATGGATAATCGCTTACAAAAAATATTTTATTCTTTGCTTTTTCGTTTTCAAAATTTTCTTCGCCGTCTATGAGGACGTTTCCGCTGTCGGCTTCAAAAACTCCTCCGATAATTCTCAGCATTGTGGATTTTCCCGAACCGTTCGACCCCACAAGACCAAGGATATTTCCGTTTTCAAGCTTCAGCGATATATCGTCGAGCGCGGCAAGCTTGCCGAATTTTTTTGTGACGTGATAAAGTCCTATCATTTTATGCTTCCTCCCTCTTTAAAATAATCCTTAATAATTTCAATTATGTCGTCCATTGTCATACCAAGCTCGACAGTCTTGTCAACAGCCGCCGCAAGCTCCTTTCTGGCCGCCGCAAGCTTTAAATCATCAGAAGAGCGGCTTCCGGAAACAAAAGAGCCCTTGCCGATGAATGAGTAAATAACACCGTCACGTTCAAGCATTTGATATGATTTTGCGACAGTATTTGGGTTTACGCCAAGCTCCTTTGCCATCGCCCGAACCGTCGGCAGGCGATCGTCTGCCTTAAGCACGCCGATGGCGATCAGCTTTACCACATTATTATAAAGCTGCTCGTATATGGGGACGTGGCTTTCAAAATTAAGCGAGAACATTAAAGCACTCCTTTCTGTTTTTTTGCTTGCATTATTGTACTAATACGAATACTACAAATAGCTTATTATAATTTTAATCATTTGTCAAGTACTTTTTAAAACTTTTTGAGATTAAAAAATCAGAATAAAAGAATACATTAATCATAGAGATAAAATAAAGCTTTAAGGAGGGTGAGAGGTGAAGAAAATTTATGCTGCGCTGATTGCAGCCGGCGTGTTACTGCTGCTTGTGATTTGCACTTTGCTTTGCTGTAAAAACGAACCTCAATATTTGATAGACAGGAGCGTTCAGCCGGATTCGGCGCTTGTTAATGAAGCCTTGAAGAGGTTGAGTCGGGCGTATCCTGAGCTTATAGTTGTTTCTTCGGCGGGCAGAAGCGAAACCGGCGCGGACGTGCCGCTTGTAAAGCTTGGAAAAGGCGAAAAAAAGGGCTGCGTCATAGCGGGGATTCATTCGAGAGAGCATATAACGATTAATTTTGCGCTGCTGAGCATAGAAGAATATTGCAGGGCTTATTATTCCTCGACCGGCTGTCTTGGAAAATATAATATCAACGAGCTGTTAAACGAATACACCTTATACATACTGCCGATGAGCAATCCCGACGGAACGGATATTTGCGCCGGAAAAGCCCTGCCGAGGGGAATGGAGAGCGTCGATGTGAAGGCGTTTAAATGCAATGTGAACAATGTGAATTTAAACGCGAATTTTCCTTTTTATTGGAGCGGCATTTCGGATAAGTCGCGTATGAAAGGAAGCGCCGCCGCAAGTGAGGAGGAAACGAAAAATATAATCAGGCTTTGCCAAAATAACGATTTTGAATGGCTGCTTGATATTCACATTGCAGGCAACTGTCTGTTTTGGAGAGATGAGGCGAACGGCAGAATAGACGGGGATCGTCAGCTTGCAAAAACGCTTTGCACGGAATGCGGATATTATCTATGTCCGGTGACAGTCGGCGCTGATAAATACGGCGGAGGCCTTGAAAATTGGTTCAGGCACGAAACTGGAAAATGCGCGATATGCGTTGAGCTTGTAAAAACAAACGGCGGCAGGAGAGCTGTTTATGAGGAGGACTGTTACAAAAGCTTTGATGAATCGGTGTGCTGGAGCAAAACGAAATTCACCCTTGCAGTGGCGATGAGCGCAAAAATCCCCCGAAGCGCAAACGGATAGCAACGCGCTTCGAGGGTTTATTTCATAATAAATTTAACATCCTTTAGCTCAAATTCCCTGCCGTTTAAATAGCTTAAAATACTTTCTCCGCTGAATGTGAATTTAAGCTTATAGGCATACAGAGCCTGATATTTATAATTGCTGTCGGCGTTTTCCCTTTTGCCGTATTTTATATCTCCGCAAAGAGGGTGCCCTATGTGGGCAAGCTGCGCCCTGATTTGATGCGTTCTGCCTGTTACAAGCTCGACCTCCAAAAGAGAGGAGTCGTTATATTCCTCGATAACTCTGTATTTCATAATCATTGATTTGCTGTTTGGCACAGGCTCGTTAAAAACACTTATTCTGTTGTGCTTTTCATCCTTTACCATATATGATATAAGCTCGTCCTCTTTTAATTTAAAGCGTCCGTGAGCAACGCAGAGATAAAGCTTTTTTATTTCCCTGCTTTTGATTTTTGAATTCAAATCGCGCAGAGCCTCTGCGTTTTTAGCGCCAATAACAAGACCGCCGGTATTTCGGTCAAGCCTGTTTGCGAGAGCCGGCGAAAAGCTTTGCTCGGCTTCGGGGTCATATTCGCCCTTGTCATACAGATAATGCTTCAGTCTTGAAACAAGACTGTCAAAGTGATACGATTCGTCTGGATGCACTATAACGCCCTGTTTTTTGTTTATGATAATTATGTTTTTGTCCTCGTAGACAATATCGAGCGTGGCAGGCGCTTTTATGAAATCATAGGATTTTCTTTTCGGCTCAGCGTCGAAAAATTCGTCCTTTATAAAAAGCTTAAGCACATCTCCCTCGTGCAGAATAGTGCTTATATCCGGCTTTTTGCCGTTTATCTTGACGCATTTTTTGCGAATATACATATACATCATTGATTTTGGCATTGTAGTAAAGCGCTTGCTTAAAAACTTGTCAAGCCGCTGTCCCGAATCGTTTTTGCTTATAATTATTTCTCTCATAATACACCAAATTCCGTCACAAGAAATTTTGCCTGATTTAGCTTATACGCCCGTAAAGGGGATTATAAAATAAATCCTTGAGCAAGCAGGTGGGGGTTTACGGGGGAGCGTCAGCTCCCCCCGTTTAAAATCCAATTTTAAAGCAGCAGCATTGCCGACGCAAGGCGGCAATGCTGCGGTCACAGTCCGCCTGCGGTCAACGATATAAAAAACAGGCTTATTTACAAGCTCCGGCGGCTCTGCAACGCAAAGCCGCCGTTTGATAGTTTATTCCATTTCCCAGTTGTGCCATACGTTTTGAACGTCGTCGTTGTCCTCAAGCATATCGAGCAGCTTCTGCATTTTGGCAAGCTGTTCCTCGTCGGAAAGCTTAGTGTATGTGCCGGGAACCATTTCAACCTCGGCAGACGCGAAGGTGTAGCCCTTTGAGGAGAGATCCTCGTTTACGCCTGAAAAATCGTCCGGCTCTGTGAAAATCTCAAAAACATCGTCGTCGGCCTGAAAATCGGACGCGCCTGCTTCAAGCGAATCCTCCATAACCTTGTCCTCGTCAAGACCGCATTCTTCACGGTCGACAACTAAAACGCCCTTTTGCTCAAACATAAACGTAACGCAGCCCGGTGTTCCCATATTACCGCCGTTCTTGTCAAATGCGTGGCGCACGTCGGCAGCCGTTCTGTTTTTATTGTCGGTAAGCGTTTCAACTATAACGGCAATTCCGCCGGGGCCGTAGCCTTCGTATGTAATAGCTTCATAATTGTTTGCTCCGCCCTCGCCGGATGCCTTTTTGATTATTCTCTCAATATTGTCGTTGGGCACATTGTTAGCCTTTGCTTTTGCTATGCAGTCGCGAAGCTTAGAGTTTGACGCGGGGTCGGCGCTGCCTCCGTCACGAACGGCAACGGCGAGCTCTCTGCCGATTTTTGTGAATATCTTGGCTCTGGCCGCGTCGTTCTTGCCCTTTTTCTGTTTTATTGTGCTCCATTTATTATGTCCGGACATAAATGTAATTCCTCCTGAAAAATTATTCTGCTTAATTCTATCACAAAAAGTTTATATTTGCAACTGTTCGTCCTGCCGCCGCTCTTGCCCGATTAATGATACATCAGGGGAATATGTTTATTTCACCGCAGACGTTTTCTTTAAATATCCTCCGTATTAAATCGCTGTCGTCATAAATACTCAACAGAAAAAGCAGCTTGCAGTAAGTGCTTTCTAAGGTTGAGTCTGCGGCTGATATTATGCCGAGGCGCTCTATGTCGCTGCCGACGGAATACCTTGACGGTATTATTGCGCCGTGCCTGCATTGTGATACCATAACGGTTATCACCCCATGCGACGACGCATACTCTATTGCCTCTGACCAGCCCTTGCCCGGTATGCCGCCTGTGCCGTATCCGCACAGGACTATTCCCTTGTATCCGTTATTGGCGCATTGTCTTATAATATCTCCGTTTTCGGACGGCACAACAGTGATGACTGCGACCTTGGCGGAAATATCCTGACCGCTGTATTTTAATTCGCTTATTCTTGCGCTTTTCAAAATCTGACAGCCGTAAAATACGGGCTTTCCGTTTTTTATTTCTCCGGCATAGGGGCAGTTTAGCGAAACAAACGAATTGTTTGCCGTGTTTGAAGCCTTATAGCCTCTTGTGCCGTAAATTATCCTGCCGCCGAAAACAATATATACCCCGTTTTGTCCGCAAACCGCGGCGTTTACCGCGTCGGTTAGGTTCTTGAACGCGTCGCTGTCTTTTTCAAAAACCGTTTTCATCGAGCCTGTTATCATGACAGGCTTATTTATAGAGCAAAGCATAAATGACAGCATAGACGCTGTGTAAGCAAGAGTGTCTGTGCCGTGAGTAATCACAAAGCCGTCGTAATTGTTTTGCCCGTCGATTACAGCCTTCGCCATATTTACCCAATGCTCCGGCTTTATGCAGGTGCTGTCTATAAACAGGAGATCCCTGTATTCTATTTCAATATCTTTAGCACCGGAGATAAAACCGATAAGCTGTGCTCCTGTAAGCGACGGCGACAGCGAGTTTTCTCCATCGCCGCATGATACGGTGCCACCGGTCGTTATAAGCAAAATTTTTTTCATAGCTAACTCCAATCATTCCTTTGTTTTTATTATAATCCGCGTCGGCGTTTTAAATCAAGCTTTTTGCGATAAAGCCCTTATTTAACGCAATGCGCACTTGCAATTGATTAAAAAAAATGGTAAAATATCATTGTATAAATTGGCGTAGTGTGCCAATCCGATAGGAATGATATAATGATAAGAAGTATGACGGGCTTCGGCAGAAGCGAGCAGACGCTTGACGGCAGGGAAATAACGGTAGAGCTGAAATCTGTAAATCACCGCTATTTTGAAATGAGCAGTCGCATTACAAGAGCCTATGCGTTTCTTGAGGAAAAAATAAAAAGCCGCATACAGCAGTGCGTCTCAAGGGGAAAGCTTGACGTCTTTGTGTCTGTTGTCAATACAGGCGAAAAGCAGGCGAATGTAATTGTTAATCACTCTCTTGCGTCCGGCTATGTTGCCGCGCTGAGAGAGCTGAAACAGACATATTCTCTGTCCGGGGAGGCAGCCATAAGCGACATAACGCGGTTCGGCGATATTTTCACAGTTCATATGGCCCCTGAGGACGAGGATGAAATCTGGGGCAGCGTAATGCCTGTGCTTGACGACGCGTTGGATAAATTTATTGCTATGCGTGAGCGTGAGGGCGAAAAGCTGAGGGACGATGTTGTAAGCAGGAGCAACTCGATATTAAAGCTTGTTGATTACGTTGACAAGCATTCGCCGGAAACGGTCAAAAAATACCGTCAAAGACTTGAGGAAAGAATAAAAGATGTGCTTCAGAGCGTTGATATTGACGAGCAAAGAATGCTTACAGAGGCGGCGATTTTTGCCGACAGGGTCGCTGTTTCGGAGGAGACGGTAAGACTTCGCAGCCACTTTGACCAGATGTTTTCAATGCTTGATTCAGACAGCGCAATAGGCAGAAAGCTTGACTTTATACTACAGGAGATGAACAGAGAGGCAAATACTATAGGCTCTAAGGTTCAGGACGCGGATCTTGCGCATACCGTTGTGGAAATAAAGGGCGAGCTTGAAAAAATAAGAGAGCAAATACAGAATATCGAATAGCTTGAGGTGGCGTTATGAAGCTTATAAACATTGGGTTTGGCAATCTCGTTTCGGCTGATAAGATAGTCGCCATTGTTTCGCCTGAATCTGCGCCCATAAAGCGAATGGTTCAGGATGCAAAGGAGCAGGGAACGTGCGTTGACGCAACCTATGGCAGGAAAACAAAGGCTGTTATTATAACAGACTGCGATTTGATAGTGCTTTCGGCAAAAACAGCCGAGAGCTTTGAAAACAAAGGCTCAAAGGGGGAAAGGACAGTTGAATAATAAGGGCAGTGTAGTCATAATATCGGGCCCTTCCGGCTCAGGTAAGGGCACTACGGTAAAGGCGATGCTTTCGCAAAGAAAACAGGTTAGGCTGTCGGTTTCCGCAACAACAAGGCCGCCGAGACCGGGCGAGGAGAACGGCAGGGAATATTTCTTTTTGACAAAAGATGAATTTGAAAAAAGAATACAAAACGGCGATATGCTCGAACATGCACAATACTGCGACAACCTTTACGGGACGCCGAAGGAATATATAACGTTATGCACCGAAAAGGGAGAGGATGTTATACTTGAAATTGAGGTTCAGGGCGGTATGCAGGTCAAGAGCAAGCTGCCGCAGGCAATTTCGATTTTCCTTATTCCGCCGGACAGAAAGTCGCTTGAAAAGCGCCTGAGAGGCAGAGGCACGGAAAGCGAGGACGTCATTTTGCAGCGGCTTAAAAGAGCCGACGAGGAGCTTCAATATGCCGATAAATACGATTATGTCGTAGTATGCGGCGAAATGCAGAAATGTGTTGACGATATTTTTGCGATAATTGACAGCAAAAAGCTTGAAAGTGAAAATATGATTGATTATATAAAGGAGAATTTTTGATTATGAGTAACATTATAAGACCTTCAATCGACGATATGCTTGCAAACAAAACAACAAGATACGCTCTTGTTGTAGGAGTTGCGAAAAGGGCAAGAGAAATTTCCGGTCAGATACAAAGCCAAGGAATAATAACCGATGAAAAGCCTGTTTTGATGGCTATTGAGGATTTTAAGCAGCATCGCTACAGCATAATTGAGCAGGACATTAATGAATGAGTTGAATAAAAAGATTTGCAAGGTGGCGGTTGAAAACGCCGCCTTTGGCTTTGACAGGCTGTTTGATTATGAAATACCTAACGAATTTCAAGACCGCAGGCTTACAGGCTGCCGTGTTCTCGTTCCCTTCGGCAATTCCAAAAGGCAGAGGCAGGCGATAGTTTTCGGCGTTGAAAGCGCCGATTCGGCACAGGGAAAAAGACTGAAAAGTATTTCGTCCGTGCTTGACAGCGCGCCGCTGTTTTCAGAAGAAATGCTACGCCTTGCGTCATTTATGAAGTCGCAGCTTTTTTGTACTTATTATGAGGCCGCGCGTTGTATGCTTCCGGCAGGCTTTAATTACCGAATCAGCGAGGTTTACAAAGCGGCTGATGGCTTTTCTGAGGATATGCTTGCCGATGAAACGCAAAAAGCGGTTTTTTCGTTTGTAAAAAGGAATAAAAAGCCTGTGGAGGAATCCGAGATAAAATCGGTGTTCGGGCTTCCGGAAAACACCGACGTAATAAAGCGGCTTGTCGAATGCGGCGCAATAGCTTTAAATGAGAACGCCGTAAGGCGAGTTGGAGATTTAAGCGAAAAAATGGTCGTTTTAAGCGACGGCTTTGAGGAATATGAATATACTCCAAAGCAAAAAGAGATTGTCGAGCTTCTAAAAATGGCCGGGGAAATTTCGCTTAAAGAATTAATATATTTCACGGGCTACACAAAGGCTGTTACAGACGCGCTTGTTAAAAAGGGCGCGGCGCATTATTATGACCGTGAGGTGATAAGGCGTTCCGAGGATGAAATCAGCCGTGATACGGAAGAGATAGTATTAACCGAGGAGCAAAATCAAGCGTATTTGGGGCTTTGTGAAAAATATAAAAGCGGAAAGCCCTGCGTTTCACTTCTTTACGGCATAACTGGCTCCGGCAAGACCTCGGTGTTTATGAAGCTGATAGAAAAGGCTTATAAAGACGGCAAGGGCATAATAGTTATGGTGCCGGAAATTTCGCTGACGCCGCAGATAATTTCCCTTTTCAGGGCGAGGTTCGGCGGCTGTGTAGCTGTTTTCCACAGTGCTCTGTCCCTTGGGGAAAGGCTGAACGAATGGAAGCGAGTCAAAGCAGGCGACGCCCAAATAGTAATAGGCACACGAAGCGCGGTTTTTGCCCCGATAAGTAATCTCGGACTGATTATAATGGACGAGGAGCAGGAATACACATATAAATCGGAAAGCGCGCCGAGATACCACGCGAGAGAAATTGCAAAATTCAGATGCAATGAAAATTCGTGTATGCTTTTGCTGTCGTCAGCAACGCCGAGCATTGAAAGCTACTATAAGGCTCAAAGCGGTATATATTCGCTGTTTACCTTAAAAAACAGATACGGAGCCGCACAGCTTCCGTATGTTCTTATAGCCGATATGAATATTGAGCAGGAGCAGGGCAATAAAACGGTAATATCATCGGCTCTGCTTAAAAGCCTTCAGGATAATCTTGCGGAGGGGAAACAGTCCATACTTCTTTTAAACCGCAGGGGATACAACACGTTTGTCGCCTGCCGAAAATGCAAGGAGGTCGTTACTTGCCCCAACTGTTCTATTTCTCTTACATACCATTCGGCGAACAACCGGCTTATGTGTCACTACTGCGGCTATTCGATAAGGCTTACAGACGAATGTCCGCACTGCCATGAGCATTCGCTAAGGTTTTCCGGCTCCGGAACTCAAAGGGCGGAGGAAACGCTTGCGCAGCTTCTGCCTGAGGCTTCAATATTAAGACTTGACGCTGATTCAACAATGAAAAAGGATTCGCACAGAACGCTGCTGAATGCTTTTAAAAACGGTGAGTATGATATTCTTGTGGGAACGCAGATGGTGGCAAAGGGGCTTGATTTTCCAAATGTTACGCTTGTCGGCGTTCTTTCGGCGGATCAGATTTTATATAACGATGATTACCGAAGCTACGAGCGCAGCTTTTCTCTGCTTACTCAGGTCGTGGGCAGAGCCGGCAGGGGAGATTGCCCCGGACGAGCGGTAATACAAACCTTTACGCCTGAAAATTATGTTATCGGTCTGTCGGCAATGCAGGACTATGAGGCGTTTTATAATTCGGAAATAGCCGTAAGGCGCAGTATGATATATCCGCCCTTTTCGGATATATGTATGCTTGGCTTTGTCGGAGCTGATGAGCTAAAGACGGCAAACGCCGCAAGAGAATGCACAAAAATGCTTTGCGCTCTCGCAAAGGAAAAGCATTCGTCGCTGCCGCTGCGTATTCTCGGCCCGACGGCTGCTGCCGTTAAAAAGGTAAGCAACAGGTTCAGGTATAAAATAGTTTTAAAATATAAAAATAATTCGGAATTTCGTTTTATGCTTTCACAGCTTCTTACAGACTTCGGAAAAATAAGCAAATATTCATCCGTTACTGTATATGTTGACGTTAATCCCGATTCAATAATTTAAGGATGTGATAAAAATGGCGATAAGAAATATAATACAGGAGGGCGACCTCGTTCTTACAAAAAAATGCAGAGCTGTTGAAAAATTTGACGACAGGCTCTTTGAGCTTCTTGACGATATGAAGGAAACTCTGATCCAGTCGGGCGGAGTCGGGCTTGCCGCGCCGCAGGTCGGAGTTTTAAAAAGGGCTGTCGTAATACTTGTGGGAGATAAGCCGGTAGAATTTATAAACCCTAAGATAATAAAGACAAGCGGCCATCAGCAGTCGGTTGAGGGCTGTCTTTCCTGCCCGAATATATGGGGAATAACCAACCGTCCCATGAACGCCACAATAGAGGCGCTTGACAGAAACGGCAATACCTTTACTATGGACGGCGAGGGTCTGCTTGCAAAGGCATTCTGCCATGAGTGCGACCATCTTGACGGAATTTTGTTTACAAAATATATAATAAAATATGTAAATCCTGCCGATATGAAGGAAAGGCGATAATATGAAGATCGTGTTTATGGGTACTCCCGATTTTGCCGCGCCGTGCGTTGACAGCATTAAGAATGCAGGGCATGAAATAGTCGGGGTGTTTACGCAGCCGGACAAACCAAAGGGCAGAGGCTATGCTCTTGCGGCGCCGCCGGTTAAGCTTGCGGCGCAGAAAATCGGCGTTCCCGTTTATCAGCCGGCGACGCTTAGGGACGGCAAGGCGGTTGAAATTCTTAAAGAGCTTGCCCCCGACTGCATTGTAGTTGTTGCATACGGCAAAATACTGCCAAAGAGCATACTTGAGCTTCCGAGATACGGCTGTGTTAATATACACGCTTCACTTCTGCCTAAGTACAGGGGAGCAGCGCCTATACAGTGGAGCGTTATAAACGGCGAGACCGAAACCGGAGTCACGGCAATGTATATGGATGAGGGCCTTGACACCGGGGATATAATTATGAAAAAAGCCTGCGAAATAGATGAAAATGAAACAGCCGGAGAGCTTCACGACAAGCTGTCGTCGCTCGGAGCGGGGCTTATAGTTGAAGTGCTGTCGGCAATAGAGAACGGCACTGTCCGCCGCGCCGCACAAAATGATTCCGAGTCAAGCTACGCCGGTATGCTCGATAAAACAATTTGCACTGTTGACTGGACTCTTTCGTCTTATCAGGTGCATAATAAGGTCAGGGGCTTGAGCCCGTGGCCTGTTGCAACGGCAACGCTTGACGGAAAAAAGGTAAAGCTGCACAAAACCGAGCTTTGTTCAGATTCGGGTAGTCCGGGAGAGGTAATATCGCTTACTCCTCTTACGGTCGCCTGCGGCAGCGGCAGCGTTGTAATAAAGGAGCTGCAGCTTGAAGGCAAAAGGAAGATGGACAGCGCGTCCTTCCTGAACGGTCACAGGCTCACCTTAGGAGATAGATTTGAATAATGAAGGGTTTGTTAATATGGGCTTTTATTATTTTGACAGAACGTATTTAATATTTATAGTTCCCGCGCTTCTTCTTTCTCTGTTTGCTTCGTTTATGGTAAACGGCAAATTCAGGAAATATTCAAGGATACAGAACCGTCGGGGCATCACCGGGGCGCAGGCCGCGTATAACGTGTTGGCGGCTCATGGCGTAACAAATGTAACAATAGAACACGTTAAGGGCAATTTGACCGATCATTTTGACCCTCGAACAAACACCATAAGGCTTTCCGATTCCGTTTATAACTGCGCGACAATAGCAGCCGTGGGCGTTGCGGCGCATGAGGCAGGTCATGCTGTGCAGCACGCCGTTGGATATGTGCCGAATAAAATCAGAGGAGCGATAGTGCCGATGGTAAATATCGGCTCAAGGCTTTCGTGGATTGTAATAATTCTCGGTCTCCTGCTGCCGGTGCAGTATATTTACGTCGCGTATATCGGTATAGCTTTGTTTTCGCTGACCGTTTTATTCTCTGTAGTTACGCTGCCTGTTGAATTTAACGCGAGCAAGCGTGCGCTTAAGACGATAAAAGAAACAAATATGCTGAGCGCCGAGGACGAATATTCCGGCGCGCGCAGCGTGCTTACAGCAGCGGCTATGACGTATGTCGCGGCGGCGTTTTCATCAATAATGAACCTCCTTAGATTGATAGTGCTTGTTTCAAGCAGAAGAAGGAATTAATTATGGGCAACAGCAGAAAAACCTCATTTAAAGCGCTTTATAACGTCCTGCAAAACGGCGCTTATTCCAATATAGAAATAAACAGAGCAATAAAAGCGTCACAGCTCGACCGCCGTGACGCTGCGCTTGCGTCTGCGATATTTTATGGGGTTTTGGAGCGCAGACTGACCCTTGACAGAATAGTAGGGGAATATTCATCTGTGCCGCTAAAAAAAATAGAGCCGAGGGTTTTGATAATTCTTGAACAGGCGCTGTATCAGCTGCTGTTTCTTGATAAAATACCTGACAGCGCCGCGGTAAACGAGGCTGTTAAAATTGCAAAGGCTATGCGGCTTACAAAGTCGTCGGGCTTTATAAACGGCGTTTTGCGCTCTTTTCTGCGAAACGATAAAAAATATTCAATACCCGACAGGCAGAGCGAAAGGCTTGAATACCTGTCGGTTATGTATTCCTGCCCAAGCAGGATAATAGAAATATTCGACTCGTCATACGGCGAGGAAATGAGCGAGGATATACTAAAATCCCTTTTTGGGCGGCCGCCTGTAACGGCAGCGGTAAACACGCTGAAAACAGATGCTCATAAGCTTGCAAACAGACTTTCGGAGGAAAATATAAGCGTTGATTGCGCAAAGCTTGCGAATAATGCGTTAAGCCTTGCGGATACCGGCTCGATAGAGCAGTTACCCTCCTTTGAATCGGGCGAGCTGTATATTCAGGACGAGGCGTCCCAGCTTGCGGTGCAGCTTTTAAATCCAAAGCCGGGTGAAAGCATAATAGACGTTTGCTCAGCACCCGGCGGCAAAAGCTTTAAATCCGCAATAATGATGAAAAACGAGGGAGATATAAGAGCGTTCGACCTTTATCCGCACAAGACAAGGCTAATATCGCAAACGGCGGACAGGCTCGGAATAACGATAATAAAGACAGCTGTTCGCAACGCCGCCGAGGGCGGCGGTATATCTTCGGCAGACAAAGTAATATGCGACGTTCCGTGCTCCGGGCTTGGGGTGTTAAGACGAAAGCCGGAGATAAGATATAAAAACACAGACGAATTTTCCGCTTTGCCCGATTTGCAATATAAAATACTTATCAAATCTTCACAGCTTGTTAAAAAAGGCGGAGTATTATTATATTCAACCTGTACTCTCAATAAAGCGGAAAATAACGACATATGCAAAAAATTTCTTTCGGAGAATAAAAGCTTTAAGCCTCTGCCGCTTGAGCTGCCGGATAATATAAAGCGTGCGGCGGACGAGCCCGAGCATTGCCTTACTCTTTTTCCGAATGTGCATAATACGGACGGCTTTTTTATCAGTATGTTCATAAGGTGTGAATAAATTGGAGGACATAAAATCTTTAAGCATTGAAATGCTTGAGCGCGAGCTTAATAAAATTGACGAGCCAAAATACAGAGCAAAGCAGATTTTTTTGTGGCTTCATCAAAAAAATGTGCTTGAATTTGATGAAATGCTCAATATACCGAGGAATTTGCGTGAAAAATTAAAACAAATTTATTACATATCGCATTCAAGTATTGAAAAAAAGTTGATTTCTTGTTATGATAGTACAGTAAAGTATCTTTTTTCGTTCAATGACGGCGAATGTGTCGAGGCTGTGCTTATGAGCTATCATCACGGATACTCTGCCTGCATATCAACACAAGCCGGCTGTAAAATGGGCTGCACCTTTTGTGCGACCGGTCAGGGCGGATTTCGACGTGACCTTACGGCAGGGGAAATGATTTCTCAGCTTCAGGCAATGGAAAAGGATATGAAATTGCGAATCTCAAACGTTGTGCTTATGGGAATGGGCGAGCCGCTTGATAATTATGACAATGTGATAAGCTTTTTGCGTCTTGTGTCCGACAGCAGCGGAATGAATATAGGTATGCGCCATATAACATTGTCAAGCTGCGGACTTGTTGATAAAATCAGACGCTTAGCGGAGCTTAGACTTCAAATAACATTATCAATTTCCCTTCATGCGCCAAACGATGAGATAAGAAGCAAGACTATGCCTGTAAACAGGCGGTACGGCGTTGAGGAGCTTATCGACGCCTGCAAATATTACAGCGAGATAACCGGCAGAAGGATAACCTTTGAATACGCGATGATAGACGGGGTGAACGATTCGCTTTCCTGCGCGCGCGAGCTTACGTCAAGGCTAAAGGGTATGCTTTGTCATGTTAATCTTATTCCCGTAAACGAGGTAAATAAAACGGGATATAAAAAAAGCAGCAAAAAGAATCTTGATAATTTTTGCGATTACCTTAATTCCCACGGCGTCAACGCAACAATACGCAGAACGCTCGGAGCCGACATAAACGCTTCGTGCGGTCAGCTTAGAGGCAAATATTCCGTGGGCTAAAAACCGGCTAAAGGAGGCAACAGCTTGGAGGTATTTTTAAAAAGCGATATCGGCTTGATAAGGTCAACTAATCAGGACGCCTGCACGGGCGGAGTTTTTTCGGAGAATGCCGCGTGGGCTGTTGTGTGTGACGGAATGGGCGGCGCAAACGGCGGAAATGTTGCAAGCTCTGTTGCCGTAAAGGAAATATCAAAAAGACTTAAAAAGGGCTACAGGGATAATTTGACCGACGACGATATAATAGACCTTCTCACCGATGTTGTTCAAAGGGCAAACAGCAAGCTGTATAAAATTCAAAAAAGCGATTCAGAGCTTCGGGGAATGGGCACTACAGTTGAGCTTGTTCTTGTAAAGGACGGCAAGATACATATTGTCCACGTCGGGGACAGCAGAGTGTATAGCATAAGGGGAAGAAGGATAAAGCAGCTTACGATAGACCATTCCGTAGTGCAGGAAATGGTCGCAAAGGGAGAGATAACAGCCGAGCAGGCAATGGCTCACCCAAACAAAAACATAATTACAAGAGCTTTGGGCATAGCGCCTGAAATACACCTTGATTACATCGAGGGTCAGTTCAAGGATAATGATTATGTCGTTATCTGCACCGACGGACTTTCAAATTATATTGAACCGGCGGAGTTTGTTAAGCTATCAAGAAATCACTACGGTGAAAATTACACGCAGACTCTTGTGGATAAGGCAAAGGAATTAGGCGGAAGTGACAACATTACCGTTGCGGTAATAACAAATTCAGAAGATTTGGGAGTGGATTAACCAATGGATAAGTATTCTGGCAAAAAGCTCGACGGAAGGTATGAAATACACGAGCTTATAGGAACCGGCGGAATGGCAATGGTCTATCGCGCTTATGATACTATTGATGACAGAACCGTTGCGATAAAAATATTAAAGGATGAGTTCTCGGCTAACGATGAATTTATACGCAGATTTAAAAATGAATCAAAGGCAATAGCCGTGCTGAACCATCCGAATATTGTAAAGGTATATGATGTAAGCTTTGGCGACGTTATACAATACATCGTAATGGAGTATATCGACGGCATAACGCTCAAGGAGTATATTGAATTACAGGGCAATAAGATAAGCTGGAAAGAGGCAGTGCTTTTCACAACGCAGATACTTCAGGCTCTTGACCACGCGCACAGCAAGGGTATAGTCCACCGTGATATTAAGCCGCAGAATATTATGCTTTTGCAGGACGGCACAATAAAGGTTACGGATTTCGGCATTGCCCGTTTCAGCAGTGTTGAAACAAGAACGATGACGGACAAGGCGATAGGCTCTGTGCATTATATTGCGCCGGAGCAGGCAAAGGGCGAGCTTACCGACGGCAAGACTGATATTTATTCCGTTGGTGTAATGCTTTATGAAATGCTTGCCGGAAGACTTCCGTTTGAGGCGGACAATGCGGTCTCGGTTGCGATAATGCAGCTTCAGGAGGCGCCCAAGCCGCTTAGAGAGGTCAACCCGGATGTGCCGGAGGGACTTGCGGAGATAACGCTGAAGGCAATGCAGAAGGATCCCTCTCTGCGTTACCGCAGCGCGCACGAAATGCTTGATGATATTGAGCTGTTCAAGCAGAATCCCTCAATAGTTTTTGAATATAAATATATGACCCCTGAAAATACGGAAATAAAAATCAGGGACGCAATAGACGAATCAAGAGGCGCCGCGGACGGGGACGCATACAGCGACGAGTACGGAAAATATGCCGACGAGGCAGAAAAGGCAAAGTCGCCTGCCGGCTCTATTATAGTCGGAATAATAACCTCGTTTGTGCTTGTGGCAATAGTTTGCTGCATTCTCGGCGCATTTCAGGCGTGCCAGAATCAAAACACCGCTTCGGTTGATATACCGAACTTTGTCGGAATGAACTCTGACGAGGTTATAAACAGCGGTCGCTACAAATTTAAATTTGAAACACTCAATTCCTTTGACCCGGATCAGGCGATAGGCACTATATTAAAACAATCGCCGGAGGCAGGCTCAAAGCAGATAAAAGAGGGCTCGTCGATTACTCTGACTGTAAACAGCACAAGCACAGTCGTTTCCGTGCCGTATGTAAACGGTTATTCGGCTGACAACGCCCTTTCAAAGATGAATGACAAAAATCTCAAGGCAACCGTAATCTACGTTGAGGACGAGGAAACCTCGGTCGATATGGTAGTGGATACTTCTCCAAAGGCAGGCTCGGAGGTCGAGGTGGATTCAACCATTAAGATTTTCGTCAGCAAGGAGAGGGTCGACGAGAGCGTTACCGTTCCAAATGTTGTAGGGCAGAATCTTGAAGAGGCAAAGGCTTCGCTTGAGGCTCTTGGCTTTGAGGTCAACTATGAATATAACGACAAGGTTGACAAGCCTAAGGATACGGTATTGGCGCAGAGCCCAGGTTATAATGTGTCTATACCTTCGGGTGAAAAGATAACGCTTTATGTCGCAAAGGGCATCGACAAAACGAGAACCTGCGAGCTTGACGTTGATCTTCCGGAAGACGTTGAGGACGCTGTATTCCTCAGAGTTACGGTTGACGGCGTTGTGAACGATGAATATTCACAGACGGTTATACCGGCATATAACAGCACATATACAATCAAGATAACCGGAGAAGGCATAGTTGATGTTCAAATAACTCTTGATGACAATCTTTACAGAGAATACGAGATAGACTTTAACGAGGGTAAGATAGTCAGCGTTGATAAATATGATTATGTTGAGCCTACCGAACCGCCTACGGAAGAGCCGACGGACGATTTGACCGAGCCGGAGGAGTCTACTGATGACGAGGAGCCGACAGATGATGAAGAATCTACAGATTATGACTGGTCAGATTCAGGCGAAGATGACGAAGGCTCTTATGATTGGTAATTAAAATTATATATTTATCGACCCATGGGTGATTTTGTGATAACTGAAAAAGGTATTATAACAAAATTAGTCGGCGGCTTCTATTATGTAGAAGCCGCCGAAAAGATATATGAATGTAAGGCGAGGGGGGCATTCCGAATAAAGGGAAATGCTCCTTGCGTCGGTGATAAGGTTGAAATAGGAATACCAAACGAGGGCTACTGCGTTATTGATAAAGTAACAGACAGAAAAAACCGTCTTGTTCGTCCGGCAATAGCAAATATAGACAGGCTTGTAATAGTAAGCTCAATAGCACAGCCGGAGCCAAATACGCTCATAATTGATAAAATGATAGCAACCGCCGTCAGCAAGGGCATAGAGCCTATGCTTGTTATAAGCAAAACAGATTTAAAGGCCCCCGACAGCCTTTATAGAATTTATTTAAATTCCGGAATAAAAACCGTTTGCTTTTCATCAAGGGAATACGACGCGCAGCTGCTGAAGGACGAAATTCTTGCGCAGGGCATTACAGCGTTTACGGGTAATTCAGGCGTTGGCAAATCAACGCTTTTAAACGCGATGTTTCCGGAGCTTTCTCTTGAAACGGGCGATATAAGCCAAAAGCTTGGCAGAGGAAGACACACAACAAGGCAGGTTCAGCTTCACAAATGCGGCTGCGGCTACGTTGCGGATACGCCCGGCTTTTCAACCGTGGATTTACAGAGGTATGAAATAATAAAAAAGGATGAAATAGCGTCTTGCTTTACCGAATTTCAGCCGTATCTCGGCAGGTGCCGCTTCACCTCCTGTTCACACACAAAGGAGCTTGGCTGCGCTGTTTTGGATGCGCTGAAAAACGGCGAGATAGAAAAATCAAGGCATTTAAGCTATGTCGCAATGTATAACGAGGTAAAGGATATAAAGGAGTGGGAAATCAAATGAGCAGATGTATAATAATTTCGGCTGCGCCGTATTCGGACATTAGCTTTTACAAGGATAAGATAAGCGACGACGACTTTGTAATATGTGCCGACGGCGGTTACGAATATGCAAAAAACGCCGGCGTTTCCGTTGATTTGATTGTGGGCGACTTTGATTCATCAAGCGTTCCCGATACTGATATTGAAACGATAATACTGCCTGTCCACAAGGACGATACAGACACTATGTACGCCGCGCGCGAGGCGGTAAAAAGAGGCTTTCGGGACATAGTAATGCTTTCATCTGTTGGCGGCAGAGAGGATCACACTCAGGCTAACTACGGCGTTTTGTTTTATTTAAAGCATCACGGATGCTCAGCCGAAATCGTCTGTGAGAATTTTAAAGCCTTTATTATTGAGAATGAGCTTATCAAGATAGAAAATCAAAGGGGAAAAACCTTTTCTGTTTTTCCTTATGCCTGCAAGCGCTGCGGTGTGTCCCTTAAGGGCTTTGAATATCCCCTTGCAAGCTACACGCTGAAGTCTGAATATCCGCTCGGAGTAAGCAATGTTATAATATCAGACGCAGCTGAGGTAAGCATAAGCGGCGGTTCGGCTATAGTATATATTTACGATGAAATATAACCGAGCCCGGCTCTTGCTTTGCTTCAGCCTTTCTCAAATAGCCGACAGGCAATTTAAAACTATAAACGGAATCGAGATGTAATTAAAAATAACGGGGTGAAAATATGTATCTTCGTGTTTCAGCAAAAAATACAGATAAAACGGACTACTTTACAATTGAGTCGGACGGCAAAAAAAGACCGATTGACGGTTTTTCCCGAACCGCCTCGTTTGAATGCGGAGAAAATGTGAACTGTCACGCGAATATTGAGTATTTGCCGAAAAACACAACGCTTCGTTTTACCGGCTGGGTAATATTTATATTAAAGGAGATAATAACCTCCGTTCTTTTCTTCCTTGTTTTCGATAAGGGCGCGTGGTATGAAAATATATGCCCGTTTAAAATCAAAAAGAAGGTAGCCTTTGAGCCGAATTCCAATGAGATGGGCGAAATAGACTTTGAATTTAAAAACAGCAGGTTTAATAAAACAAATAACAGATACACTCTGCCTTCCATAGATATAACCGCAAACGGAATAATACTTACCGAGGAGGTCGGCTATCTGCCTAATCCCGGCGGCATAAGACTCGGCTTTATACATTATATTTTTCAAATCGCGGTTCCATCGCTTATACTTCTTGCGCTTTGCGCCTACGGCATAGTATTCAGCATCGTTTATAATAATATACCTCTGTTGGCAGCGCTGTCGGTTTGCAGTCTTATAATTCTTTGCGTCGACGCCGTTATGCTTATAAGAGGGATTAAAACAAGGCGCAGCGTAGAGAAAATTGTTTTTTCTCAGATGAGGAGTATAAAAAAATAATTCTTAATTTGCATTATCGCACGAAAATTGATATAATAAAAAGGTTCAATAAAAGCTTAAGGAGGGTATCCCGTGAAATATTATTGCAGCCGGTGTCACAGACTGTATGACGACCTTAAGGTCTGTCCCGAATGTAAAGTGGAATTGACAAATGGCGTTGACGGCAGAAAGCCAGTGACCATAACAAGCGCATACGGATTTGAAAAGGACAGAATTACTGCCGCTTTGGAGGATTCCGACATACCGTATGCAACAAGAACGGAGAAAAAAGAAAAATTTGCTAATGTAATAGCAGGTATGGATAACGTAAGCTACAGAATAGAAGTTCCGTTTTCTTACTATAAAAGAGCAAACGAAATTTTAGTAGGAATAAACGCAGCCGAGCCGGATGAATCGGAAACGGAAGCAGAAGCGGAAGTCGGGGATATACCGCCGCAGCTTGAAGAAAAGCTAAAAAAGGACGCGGAGGAATTTGAAAATATGTCGCCGACAAAAAGAACGATAGTCAGAATATTGTCAATAATACTGCTGATCGTTGTCGCTTGGCTTGTAATAGCCGGGGTCGATTTTGTCGCGAATGCGATAAAGGGAATGTTTGCGTAAACGATAAAGCCGTGTTTTGAGCGTATTCCCGATAAAAAATCAAGTAAAATCAAAACGGAAAGAGGTTTTCATATGAAGAGAAGGATTAGCACAGCCTGTGTTCAGGCAGGCTATGAGCCGAAGGACGGCGAGCCGAGGGTTTTGCCTATTGCGCAGAGCACGACATTTAAATACAACAGCGCCGAAACTATGGGAAAGCTTTTTGACCTTGAGGAAGAGGGCTTTTTCTACACACGCCTTGCAAATCCTACCGTTGACGCGGTTGAGAAGAAGATAGCCGAGCTTGAGGGCGGAGTAGGCGCAATACTCACGTCGTCCGGTCAGGCGGCGTCTCTTATGTCGATAACGAATATCTGCAAGGCGGGGGATCACGTTGTATGCGCCAGCGCGATATACGGCGGCACTTTTAATCTTTTCAATAAGACCCTGCGTGATTTGGGAATTGATTTTACATTTATGAAGCCCTCTGCCACAGAGGACGAAATTATGGCGGCGTTTCAGGACAATACAAGAGCCGTATTTACGGAAAGCCTTGCAAATCCCGCTCTTGTTGTAACGGATATTGAAATGTATGCCCGCTGTGCGCACGCTCATAACGTACCCCTTATAGTCGACAACACCTTCCCGACCCCGATAAACTGCCGTCCGTTTGAGTTCGGCGCCGATATAGTGGTTCATTCCACCTCAAAATATATGGACGGTCATGCCGTAGCTCTCGGCGGAGTGATTGTTGACAGCGGAAGGTTTGACTGGCACAAGGGCGGCTACACAATGCTTACCCAGCCGGACGAATCTTATCACGGCGTAATTTATACCGAGGCTTTTGGAGGTAAGGCGTATATCGTAAAGGCAAGAACTCATCTTATGAGAGATTTGGGCGCTCAGGCTTCACCTATGAATGCGTTTTTACTTAATCTCGGACTTGAAACGCTGCATCTGAGAGTGCCTCGACACTGTGAAAACGCTATGGTACTTGCACGTTTTCTTGAAAGCAACGATAAAATCGAGTGGGTGAATTATCCGGGACTTGAAAGCAGCGAGTATTACAGCCTTGCGCAAAAATATATGCCAAACGGCAGCAGCGGAGTTATCTCCTTCGGAGTAAAGGGCGGAAGAGAAGCCGCGGCAAGGCTTATGGAATCATTAAATCTTGCGGCAATGGTCATTCATGTTGCCGACGCAAGAACAAGCGTTTTACATCCTGCAAGCACAACTCACAGACAAATGACGGACGAGCAGCTTGAGGAATGCGGCATAAGCCCGAATATGATAAGGCTTTCAGTTGGAATTGAGGATATAGAAGATATAATAGAAGATTTTAAACAGGCTTTGGAAAAGGTTTGATTTAATGTTTGAATTTAAGCATCTCACAATTATTTTAGGACATTACGGCTGCGGCAAGACAAATCTTTCGCTTAATATTGCGCTTGATATTGCAAGGCGCGGCAATAAAGTGACTGTTGCAGACCTTGACGTTGTAAATCCTTATTTCAGAACAGGCGACTACAGAGAAATGCTTGAAAAAGAGGGAATTAAGGTTGTCGCGCCCATATTCGTTTCAACTAATCTTGACAATCCCTCGCTGCCTGCCGCGATGGAGGATATATTTCAGCCAAAGGACGAGTATGTTGTTGTTGATGTCGGCGGCGACGACGCGGGTGCGGTAGCTCTCGGCAGATATGCGCGCAAAATCAACGAATATAAGGATAAGGATATTTTTTACGTTGTAAATAAATTCAGAAGCCTTACCTCCACCCCTCAGGACGCCGCGCAAATACTGCGTGAAATTGAGCTTGCCTCACGGATAAGGGCTAACGCCGTGGTAAATAATTCGCATCTTCAGCAGCTTACCGCGGCGGAGGATATATATTCTTCCTTAGACTATGCCAAAAAAACTGCTGAAATACTGAATTTACCGCTTGCGTTTACCACAGCGGAGAGTAAAATTATAGACGGGCTTGATCTTGACAGCGTATATGAAATTCAAAGAATAGTCAAGCCGCCGTTTTAAATAAGCTAATATTATTTTCAAGGAGGAAATTCAGATATGGCAAAAATCACGGTAAATGAAAATCTGTGCAAGGGCTGCGAGCTTTGTGTAAACGCATGCCCAAAACACATTATTGCTCTCAGGACAGACGTTATAAACGCAAAGGGCTATCATCCCGCTTCGCTCATAAACGAGGAGGAGTGCATTGGCTGCAAGGCGTGCGCAACTATGTGTCCCGATATTGCAATTACGGTTGAAAAATAATTAAGAAAGGAATGCGATAAAATGGGAGAAAGATTTTTAATGAAGGGTAACGAAGCCTTGGCAGAGGCTGCAATTCAGGCAGGCTGCCGCCATTTCTTCGGCTATCCCATAACACCGCAGACAGAGCTTGCGGCATATATGTCTAAAAAAATGCCGAAGGTCGGCGGCACATATCTTCAGGCGGAATCGGAGCTTGCTGCCGCTAATATGGTTCTCGGCTGCGCAAGCGCAGGCTGCCGCGCAATGACGTCGTCAAGCTCGCCGGGAATCAGCCTTAAAACAGAGGCTATATCATATATGGCAGGCTCAGATGTTCCGGCGCTTATAATAAACGTGCAAAGAGGCGGCCCCGGACTTGGCGGCATACAGCCCTCTCAGGCTGATTATTGGCAGGCGACAAAGGCAACGGGACACGGCGATTTTCAAATTCTTGTTTTTGCTCCTGCAACCGTTCAGGAAATGGTAAATCTTGTCGGAAAGGCGTTTGACCTCGGTGATAAATACAGAATGCCGGCTATGATACTTGCGGACGGTATGCTCGGCCAGATGATGGAGCCTGTTGAAATACCCGACGGCAGCTCGTCTGCTCCCTGTGAGAAGCCTTGGGCAACAAACGGACACCAAAACAAAAGGGAGCACAATATAATTAATTCTCTTTATCTTACGCCGCAGGCGCTCGAAAAGCTTGTTCGCGAAAGATTTGAAAGATATGAAATCATAAAGAAAAACGAGCAAATGGCTGAGGAGTATCTTACGGACGACGCCGATATAATCGTTGTTGCGTACGGCGCTTCGGCAAGAGTATCCCACAGCGCGGTAGACAGCGCAAGACAGCAGGGAATAAAGGCAGGATTAATAAGACCTATTACACTGTGGCCGTTCCCGACCGATACTCTTAAGAAGGCCGCACAGCATGCAAAGGCGTTTTTAAGCGTCGAGATGTCAATGGGTCAGATGGTTGACGATGTTCGACTTGCGATAGACTGCTCAAGACCTGTTGAGTTTTACGGCAGAACAGGCGGTATGATACCGACGCCGGAAGAAATTTTACAGCAGATAATTAAGCTTGGAGGCGAGAAATAATGGCAGTAATATTTGAAAAACCGCACGCGCTTACAAACGCACCGTTTCATTATTGCCCCGGCTGCACTCACGGAATAATCCACCGCCTCGTCGCCGAAGCGATCGACGATCTGGGCCTTGAGTTCAAGGGCCTCATCGTAGCAGTCGCCATGGACGATGAAGAGCTTCTGGTCTTTGATCGGCTCTATCCCCGAGGCAGCGAGATGATCGACGATCGTCA